>NZ_JALKFY010000150.1:0-266 GCF_023242985.1 Frankia sp. Mgl5
TCTATAAGTCAAGCGACGCGATCAACTTTGCCCAGGGCGAGTTTGTCCTGGTTGGGTCCTACGTCTGCTTGACGTTAATCACCAGCTACAAGGTGCCGTTTTTGCCCGCGCTGCTGTTGACTCTTGTCTTCAGCGCCTTACTCGGCTGGGCGGTGGAGCGGGTCGTCCTGCGGCCGTTCATTGGTGAACCGGTGATCTCCATGATCATGGCGACGATCGGTCTATCCAGCGTCATGGCAGGTGTCGTTCATCTTTTTTGGGGCACG
>NZ_JALKFY010000151.1:0-265 GCF_023242985.1 Frankia sp. Mgl5
CTGCGGATTGGCAAAGCATTTTATCGCAGGCGCGGGAAATCTTGGGCGAGGGAGGGGAAGACAATGACCAGTCAGCGCTTCCGGAAGACCAGCCTTCCTTCGGCGAAGCGCAGGTCTATATACAGATGTTTCGCCACATCCCGATTCAGGTGAAGGTCACGCAGGGTACGGAGCAGATTCGCGCCGGGTTGCCTGAGCGTTTCGGCAAGGCGGCAATGCGTGCCGGTTCTGCTTCACCTAACCTGATCATGGAGCGCCACTGGGT
>NZ_JALKFY010000152.1:0-265 GCF_023242985.1 Frankia sp. Mgl5
GCGGCGAAGTTCGCTGATATGGCGGATGTGATCAATCATTTGATCGACCGGGCCAAGGAGCAAATCACCGGGGCGAGAACGCATCGTCTCGGAAGAAGCGGGCGGTCATAAAGAGATACATGGGATACGTCGGGCTATGCCGTAATGGGCGGCGCTTTGATTTTCGCCTCGATGTCGGATCCGGAAGATTTCGACCGGTACATGCAGGAGCAGGGGAATGATAAAGAGAGGCAGGCGAGCAGCAGCGCCTGCGGGACTGCCTATT
>NZ_JALKFY010000153.1:0-265 GCF_023242985.1 Frankia sp. Mgl5
ATTTAACGAAACGAGCGCTGGAAAACGAGCAGACCGAACCGATTTATCATGCCTTGACAAGACCACCGGAAGCGGAGGGGGAAGCGACGGGGAGAGCAATCGCCTTGACTGCGTTGGCCGATTCTCAGTTGTACGTGGTGCACGTCTCCTGTGCGGCAGCGGTACAGCGAATCGCAGAGGCGCGGGAAAAAGGCTGGAATATCTACGGAGAAACCTGCCCGCAGTATCTGGCGCTCGATATCAGTTATCTGGATCAGCCCGGGTT
>NZ_JALKFY010000154.1:0-265 GCF_023242985.1 Frankia sp. Mgl5
GCATATACATGCTTCCATTCCCAAACTTTCTCCAAAAATTTCTCCCGGCCCAACTCGTGGCGGGAGATGCCTTCTTCGCGAAGCGTCGCTTCAACACGTGCCTGTGTGGCAATTCCGGCATGGTCCATCCCGGGCAGGAAAAGCGTGCTGTATCCCTGCATGCGCTTGGCTCGAGTGATGATATCCTGCAGGGTGGTATCAAGCGCGTGACCCAGGTGCAATTTCCCTGTTACGTTCGGAGGCGGGATCACGATCGTAAATGGCT
>NZ_JALKFY010000155.1:0-265 GCF_023242985.1 Frankia sp. Mgl5
CCATAAAGCGGCCCGCGCATTCCGACCTGTATGGAGTGGGCCGTATCGATCAGGCCTTCTTCAACCGCCCGGCGAAATGGAGTACCATGCGTGTACTTTTCGCCGAAATAGTTGTCCCATGTGTCGCTGTGGGAGTCAAAGTGAATCAGGGCGGCAGGGCCGAACTTTCTCGCAAAGGCACGCAGGCTGCCGAGCGATATCGAGTGATCCCCACCCAAAATAATTGGTGTCACCGCGTTGTCGAAGAGGGAGAAAAGTTCTATCT
>NZ_JALKFY010000156.1:0-265 GCF_023242985.1 Frankia sp. Mgl5
GACCGCAATCGGCGCTGTGACCGTCTCCATTCTGGGCACCATTTTTACAGTCGTGTACACGTTGCTTTATACATATATGGGTGTCAGCCCACATCAAATAGGAATCTTGTCGGGCGCTACCCTGCATGAAATCGGTCATGTGCTGGCTGCTGCCGCTCCTGCGGGCAGCGAGGCGCTAAATATCGCGATCGTTGTGAAGCTGATCCGGGTAGCCCTGCTCGTTGGAGTGGCGATCGTGGTGGGGATCTGGGCGAAGCGCACAGAG
>NZ_JALKFY010000157.1:0-265 GCF_023242985.1 Frankia sp. Mgl5
AGTCACGACTGATTAAATACGCGCGCTTTCAATCTGGCTGACACACTGTCTCAATAAAACGACAGCGAACTGTAAGGAATTTCACGACATGGCCCGCAAGACCCGGGAAGAATCGCTCGCCATCAAGCACCGGATCCTCGACGCCGCCGAGCTCGTGCTGCTCGAAAGAGGCGTCGCGCAAACCGCGATGGCGGACCTCGCCGAGGCCGCCGGGATGTCGCGGGGCGCCGTCTACGGCCACTACCGCAACAAGATGGAAGTGTGT
>NZ_JALKFY010000158.1:0-264 GCF_023242985.1 Frankia sp. Mgl5
GTAGACAACATCCCGTTTGTGGCCACGATGATCCCAATGATCAAGGAGATGGGGGCACTCGGCATACAGAATCTGGACCCGCTCTGGTGGAGCCTTGCGCTGGGTGCATGTCTGGGCGGAAATGGAACGCTAATCGGCGCCAGCGCCAACGTGATCGTAGTGGGAATGGCGGCAAAAGAAAAACATCCGATCAGCTTCCTGAAGTATTTTGTCATTGCTTTTCCGCTGATGCTGGTCAGCATCGCGATCGCTCATCTGTATGTC
>NZ_JALKFY010000159.1:0-264 GCF_023242985.1 Frankia sp. Mgl5
TCGTTCGGTAATCCGGACAGCCCGCCGGAAGGCGCGGTGAATGCGCGCAACCGTCAGAGCCTGACCGACCCGGGGCCTAAAAATCCGACCATCGCCAATCAATTCCCGTCTTTTCAGGACCCGCCGACCACCGATATCAACGGGATGCCGTTATTCTGGGCGTCTTTCAATAATGCCCATAAACGCATTCAGAATGGCGGATGGGCGCGCGAATTGACGCAGGACGATTTCGCGATTTCCGAAACCATTTCCGGCGTCAACATG
>NZ_JALKFY010000638.1:0-48274 GCF_023242985.1 Frankia sp. Mgl5
ACGCTCGGCGACACCGACCGGGACGCCATCGCCACCGCCCTCGTCACCGCCATCGGCGACGGCGACTACTCGCCCCGTGGGATGGCCGACGCCGCGGTCCGCGTCGTGAACCGGATCCTCGCCGGCCGGGCATCCGCCAGCCCGTTCGTCACCGGCGACGGCCAGGGCGAGACCGCCGGCCCGGACGGCGACGAGTGCCGAGCCGACTGCGTGTGCCGCGCCGGATGGACGGAGCCCGGCCAGTGACCGCCCTCGTCCCCGCCGCCGACCTCGAGCCGACCGCCGAGCAGATCGCCCGCGCTCGCCGAGACTTCGCCGCCTGCGCCGACTACACCGCGGCCGCCGCCGAGCTGTCCATCTCCACCGTGCACGTCGAGGCCCTGGCCGTCGCGCTGGCCGCCGGCGACATGCGCGTCGTGACGGCGCGGGTGCGGGAGATGCTCGCCGTGCGGCGTGCCTACGTCGAGCGGCGCGCCGAGCTGGACGCGGCGCTCAACGCCCGTCGGGCGGCGGTGCTGGCCGTGGACACCGAGCCGGCCGAGGACCCGGACGCCACCATGCGACAGCTCGCCGAGCTGTCCGCGCAGGCGCAGATCGCCACCGGCGGTGCCCTGTGACCGCCCCAACCGCCGCCGAGCGGTACAAGGTCCGACTGCCCGACGGGCGCACCGCCTACCACCTGCCCTGGTATGCCGACAGCCTGCCCGCGTACGGCGGAATCCTCCCCGAAGGCCCCCGGGGCTACCAAGGCATCACGTCCTGGGCCGCCACCGACGGCACCCCATTGGCCGGGCTGAACGAGCGCGGATGGTGGGCCGGACCCACCACCATCACAGGCCCCCTGATCGCCACCCTCGCACCAACCAGCCGAACCATCGGCTGGCAGCTCCGCAACCCCGGCGCCGCCAGCGACGCCTACCCGGCACGGCTCACCATCGCCGAGTACGAGGAGCGGACCGACGACGACAACGACTCCTACGACCCGGCTATCAGCAGCCTGTACGAGACCGTCCACGAAGAGATCCCCGGCGCCCGCGTCGAGGTCCACATCGACGGCTGGCTGGACCTCGACGGTGATATGCCCGCCGTACCGGCCGGCTGCGTGTGGAAGGCCAGCCTGCCTGTCGCGCTGTCCCAGCGATCCGAGTATGTGATCTTCTTCCCGGGGGACCTCACCTACTACCAGCGCGGCATCGTCGACCAGGTCCGCCAGGCCGTGCCCGGCGTAGACGTCAGCTGGCACCAGCACGGCGAGATGAAGATCGTCGCCACTCAGCGATACAGCCCGGCGCGCACGACGGCGGTCAACGTCGCCAGCCCCCGCGCCCGCCGGCCCCGCGTCGAGCAGCAGGAGGAAACCCGCACCCGACGCGCCACGATCCAGCTCGGGCACAGCATCACCGGCGACAACCTCGCCGACGCGGTGCGCAAGCTGTCCCAGATGACGGCGCAGATCGTCGAGGACGTGGCCGCGCTGGCGACCGAGACGCCGTGTGGTCATTGCGCGGGTACGGGGATCGTCGAGCCGGTCCGCCGGACGGGCGGTGCCGTGTGATCGACCTCGACCCGACGCTGCCCCACCGGCTCGCCACAGCGGCCTGGTCGGCCCCCGAGCGGACCCTGCTCCGCCGGATCGGCCTCGCCCTCGGCCTCACGCTGGCCGCCCGATGAGCGACCACCAGGACAACCCGTGGTGGGCCATCGCCCTCGCCGTAATCGTCCTGATCGTCGTCGGCCTCGTCTGCGCCGGCATCTACATCAACCTGCCCACGCCCTGACGGGAGAGCCATGGACAACCTTCCGGCCGTCGTCTTCGCCGACCAGGTCACCCCCGGCATGGTCGTCGCCGTTCCCGACAGCGACCCGGCCACGCACCGCCTCACCGTCACCGGCGATCGCATTTACGTCACCGACATCCGCATCGTCGCCGGCAGCGCACACATCCTCGGGAAGACAGGCGACGGATCGCTGGTGGCCTACGCCTTCGCGTCCGCCCGGCCGCTGGTCGTCCTGGAAGTGCCCGCCGCGGCGGAGGCCACCGAGTCCCTCACCACCTGACCGGCGCGGCCACCGGCCGGGACGCCCATCCCGGCCGGGGCCGTGCAGCCCAACCACCCGATCTCACCGGGAGCTGGACCATGCGCATCCTGTCGCACCTGACCCACACACGTCCCCCGACCACCCTCACCTGCATAGCCGCCCTCGGCATCGCCCGCAGCGGCGGCGCGCCCATGCTGCTCGTCCGCATCGGGATCGCCGTCCTGTTCGTCGCCGTCGCCCAGGTCCCGTACATGGACGTCCAGGCCCCGACCGCTGCGGTGACGGTGGCCCGCTGATGGCCGCGCTCACCAGCCAGAGCCCCAAGCTCGTCCACGGCCAGCCCTGCCCAGCCGCCGGCTGCCCCCTCACCGTCAGCGGGGAGACCCCCGGCCAGGTCGCGGCCAACACCGACATGCACATGCGGATCAACCACCCCGGCACCGGTGGAGGCACGCGATGAGGACCCGCACCCGGACCGTGCACGTCCCCGGCACCCACACCGTCAACGGGATCACCGCCCCCGTCATCCGCACCCAGCAGATCACCGAGCCGGTACCGCCCCGCGACTGGGACGCCATCGCCCTGCGCGCCGTCACCGGACTCGTCGTCGCACTCACCCTGTTCGCCGTGGCCTGGTCGACCTCGTCGATCGCCCGCCTGCTCGGTGGCGGCCCGATCGGCTACCTCGCCGCCCTGGTGTTCGACGCCGCGTGGATCATCACCCTTGGGATGGCGTACCTCGTCCGCCATCGGCCCGACCGCCGCCGCACCGTCGACTGGGTCGGATGGGTCCTCGTCGCCGTCACCGTCGCCACGCTCGCCGTCGAGGGCTGGCAAACCGGTGGGCCCGACCGCGCCGCAGCCGGCGCCGCCGTCTCCCTCATCGCCAAGGCCCTGTGGTGGTCACTCGACCGGGTCACCCGCGCACCCCTCGCCGACCTCGACCGGCAGTGGCTCGCCGCCCGTCTCTCTCAGCTCGCCACGCGGCGCGCGCTCGTCGTGATGGAGCTCCAGGTCGCCCGGGAAGAGGCCCGTGTCGCCGCGCTGACCGGGTCGGCCCCTCCCGACCCGGACCGGCCCCGCGGGTCGACCCAGGTCGACCTCGACCCGCCCCAGGTCGACCCGGCCCCAGCGCTGGAGTCGACCCCGGCACGGCCCGGCCCGGCCACGACCGCCCAGGTCAGCCCCCCGCAGGTCGACCCCAGGTCGACCCGGCAGGTCGACCCGACCCCGACCCCAGGTCGACCCGACCTACACGCCGTCCCCGACCAGGTCGACCCGGACAACCTCGACCGGGCCCGTCAGGTCGTCGCCGACCTGCGCCGCGACCAGGTCGCCCCGAGTACCGAGCAGATCCGGAAGCGCATGGGGATCGGCCGCGACCGGGCCCGCGCGCTCTGGCTCGCGATCCAGACCGAAGAGGCCGACCCGGCCCGCCGCACCGCCTGACCGACCCGACCTCGACCCGCCCCGGGACCGCCACCGCGCGGCCCGGGGTCGACGCGTCAGGAGACCAGACCAGTGGACCCCACACCCACCGACCCGCCCACCAGACCCGACCCCGGGGAGGGCGGTCCGGTCGCACTCGGCCCCGCCTACCTCCTCATCGGCCAGGCCCTCGGCGCCGCCGGCGTCGGCGTGATGACCGCAGCCGGCCCCATCGCCGCGGCTGCCGCCATCGGAGCCACCGCGGCCGGCGCCGGTGGTGTCGCCGCCTACCGGCGCGCCGGCCGGACCCGCACCAGCCGCGCCGGCACCAGCTCGGGCCCGACCCGCCGGACGTCCGCCAGAGCAGGTCGACCCCGGGCGCAGTCAGGTCGACCCCTGGCCGGGTCAGGTCGGGCTGGGTCGACCCCGCGCGGGTCCGGAACGGGCCGGACCGCGACCCGGCTCCCGGGCCTGGGCCGGACCCGACCCGCCGCGACCGGGACACCCAGTCGCACCGGTCGACCGGGCGCGGCTTCGGGTCGACCCCGCCTCGGCCTCCCGACCCGTGTGGGCCGGTCAGGTCGACCCGGCGCGGGTCGACCCCGCCTGCCCCGTCTCGCCCTCGGCTTGCCCCGGCCCCTCCGTCGCCGACCCGGCACCGGGTCGGGCGTCGGGTCGACCTCGAGGCCCCGCGCGGCAGGACGGATCCGCCGCGCCGTCCCCGCGCTCGGCCGGCTCGCCGGGCCCCTTCGTCTTCGCCTTCGCCGGCTCCGGCGACGGCGCATCCCGACCCGGATCCCGGTCGTCCGACCCACCGTCGCCCGACCCCCCGACCCCACCCGACCCGTAGCCACCCGCCGTACCGCCGGCCGGCCCGTCGCCCGACCCGCACCCCCGACCCCACTGCCCGCCAGGAGGCCCGCTGTGACCGCACCCCCGCCCGGCCCCACCGGCCGCGACCTCGGCCGCCGGTGGACCGTCGCCGCCCTGATCGAAGACGCCGCCCACGCCGCGAGCACCTACAAGCCAGGGCACATGGACGTGTTCATCAAGGACCTCGAGTCGGTGCCCGGCATGGTCGAGGACTTTCAGAAGATCTTCAAGGTGCTCGCGCGACTCGCAGAGGAGGAGCTGCCCACCAACCCGGGTGTCTCCGACCTGCTCACCGACGTCGCCCGCGTTCAGGGAACCGTCGCCAAGGTCGCCGAGGAAGTCCCCCGCGGCGCCAAGGTCAAGCACCGCACCGACCTCGAGCGCCTCGAGAGGCCGCGTCGCAACGAGCGCCTGTGGAACGCGCCGTGACCCTGCGCTTGCCCACCACCCGCGACGACTGGCAGTTCTCCCCGCCCCTCGCCGCCGCGAACATCACCGCCGGCCTGTTCCTCGCCGGCGCCCTCGGCCACTACGCCGACCTGAGCCCGCTCTGGGCGCTGCCCGCCGCCGGCCTCACCGCCGCCGGCGCGCTCCTAGCCCTGCGCGGCCGGGAGCTGTCCCGCACCTCCCTGACCATCCGGATCCTGCTCTGGCTCGCCGGCGGGGTGTGGCTCTGGCTCGCCCTCGCCGGCACCCCCTGGCGGCTGGACGTGGCTGTGTCGCTCCTCATCGTCGGCGTCGCCGCCGCCGTCGGTGCGCCCTCCCTCAGCCGCCGCGACCAGGCCCACGCCGCGGCCGCCGCCATCACGGTCGAGGAGAAGGTCCGTGCGGGCCGGCTCGCAGAGTGGAAGGCCCGCATCGGCCGCGTCAGCCGCATCGACGTTGGCATCGTCACCGACGAGGACTGGCCCACCGTCGACATCGACGGCCGGCCGGTCGTCCCCGGCTTCGACCTCGATGTCCAGCTCCCCGAAGGCGGAACCACCTGGGAGGACCTGGCCGGCCACGCCGCCCGGCTCGCCTCCGACGCCCGGCTCCCCCACGGCTGCGGCGTCGAGGTCACCCCCGGCATCGACCGCAGCCGCGCGATCATGGGTGTCTCCCTCGTCGACACCCTCGCTATCAAACGGCCCTACCCGGAAAACCACCCGCTGCGGACCGTCAACGAACCGCTCCCGGTCGGCTGGCATCGCTCCAGCACCGACGTGGAGATCAACACCCGCGAATCGTCCGTGCTCGTCGTCGGCCCCAAGGGATCCGGGAAAACGACCTTCCTGCACACGCTCATCGCCGGCTGGACCGAGCAGGTCGACCATCTGATCTGGGTGATCGACCTCAACGGCGGCGGCCTGGCCCGGCCGTGGCTGGACGCCTGGCTCGCCGGGGAAGTCGACCGGCGGGCGATCGACTGGGCTGCCGCCACCGTCCCCGAAGCACTCGTGATGGCCGAAGTCCTGCTCGCCATCGTCCGCGAACGCAAGGCCCTCTACGCCGACCTGCGGATGGAAGCGAACAGCAGCCTGTTGCCGATCTCCGCCACCCTCCCGAAGATCACGATCGTGGTCGATGAAGGCAAAGCCATCACCGGCGACGGTGCCGCCCGAGACCGTGCCGTCCTCGCAAAGACCCTCCTCGACGTCCAGGAAGAGGGCCGCAACGAAGGCGGAGACGTCGCCCGCTCCAACCTCCGGCCCACCGGCGACGCGCTCGGCGGGATCGACGCCCGAGTCCAATCCGACATCCTCGTCATGATGCGGCCGAAGGAAGAGGAGATCGACAAACTGTTCTCCCACGCCCGCGGCGCCCGCGCGGACGACGCCCCGTGGCAGGGAACCGGCCTGATCGCCATCGGCGAGCACCCGCCCCGCCCGTTCCGGGCACCCGACCTCACCCCGCAGGCCATCCGCCGCGTGTCCATCGCCGTCGCCGACCGGCGGCCCGCCCTCGACGCGCCGTCCGCCGCGATCGGCGGCGAGGCCTACGCCCGCCGCTGGGATCCCGACCGGATCGGCTGGCTCCTCAACCCCGGCAAGCCGGCTGGGCCCGGTCCGGCCACCAGCCCGACCGGTCCCAGCGCCAGGGATGACACCGAAGAGCCGGTCGACCTCGGGTCCGCGCTCGCCCAGATGCAGAACACCGCCGCCCGGCTCCGCGCGGACAGCGACGCCGCCGAAGGCCAGACCGCCGCGGAACCGGCCGGCCCGGCCGACGACGACGTGCTCGCCGGGATCCTCGCCGCGACCGAGGAGCGGGAGTCCGCCGCCGTGCGCCTCGCCCGCGCCGGTGACCGCCGCGGCGCCGCCCTCGAACTCCTCCTGGACCACGATCAGACCGGCGCCGGCGCGAGCACGCTGCACCCCCGCCTCGTCGCGACGATCGCCGCCGCAGGGGACACCACGCCGCCGACGTCCCGGTCGACGCTCGCCGAGTGGCTGGTCGGCTGGTGGCATGCCCGGACGGTGTGGCGGAGGCAGGGCCGCGACGGGATCTACGTGCACGGCGAGCTGCCCCGCCCAGCGGACGCCGTCGACCCCAACGGCGGCGACGGAGAGTAGCTGTCCCGGGGGCTGTCCTCTGTCCTGTCGCCTGTCCTGTCCTGCCCCCCGAGGCTGTCGCCTCTGCCCCCTGGCAGTGGTTCTGGCGGGGGACGACAGGCGACAGGACAGGACGGGACAGCCCGGACGACAGGCAACAGGACAGCCCGGCTGTTACACCAGGTGATCGGCGGCCGGGATCGTCGCCCGCCACGTACCGCGCATCAGCCGGATCGACCCGTCCTCCCGGACCATCGCGCGGGCACCCAGGAACGGCGCCCACCCAAGACGCAGCCAGTCATCCCGGACCGCGTCCAGCGCATCCCACAGCCGCCGCGGCCCACCCTGGTGCACCATCGGCGGCTCGGCGCCCACCGCCGTCGCCCACGCCCACGAGCCGTCAGCATGGGCCAGGAACGCCGTGTGCTGGCCGTCCGGCCCGTGGCGGTAGGCGTGCTCGATCCCCGGCACCGCCAACGTGAGCATCGTCGACAGCTCCCACGCATCGGCGATGTGCAGCACCGGATACCGGCCGACCGCCACCTGCTCGCCGCCCCGGCCGGCGAGCGCCTCAACGTCCAGGCTGGTGGCCGGCGGGTAGTCCGGTCCGCTGCGGACATCCATGAACCCGGCCCAGTCCCGCTCCACCTGCCCGAACACCCCGTCGGGGGTTTTCGTCGCCGTGAGGATGATCCACGTGCCGCTGATGGTGGTGACCAACCGGCCACCGGGCCGCAGCGCCGCCAACCAACTCGGCGGAATCGACGGGACCGAGACCATGGAGACGATCCGGTCGTAGGTGCTGGGTAGCGGGCCGGTGACATCCACCGTCAGCGCCGTCGGATACAGGCCCAGCTCGGCCAGCCGCCCCGCAGCGGCGGACACCAGGTACGGATCAACGTCTACGGTCGTGATGCGCTCGGAGCCGTACCGGCGGGCGAGTAGCGCCGTTCCGTAGCCGGACCCGGTGCCGATGTCGGCGATCTGCTGGCCAATGTCCAGGTGCCCGTACCGGTACATGTTCACGACCAGCGACGGCGCGGTCGACGACGACGTCGGCCTGCCCTGCGGCCGGTCGTCATCCTCGGCCAGGTCGGCGTGCAGCGCGCCGACCCGAGTCACCAGCGACTGATCCGAGTAGGCGCCGGCCAGCACCCCCCGGCGCACCGCCCACCCGGCGCCGGCACGCTCCCACCAGGCAGGCACCAGCAGATGCCGCGGAGTCTCAGCGAGCACCCGATACCAGCGGGAACCAGGATGGGTCACCTGGTCGGCCAGGGCACGGGCATGCGCCCGCCACGACTCCGCGCCCATCAGGCGTCCCATTCCGGCTGGCAGGGAGGCCGCTCCGCCGGCGAGCAGTCCTCCCCGTCCGCGTCCGGGTTGCATCCGTCGGCGTTCTGGCGGGGAACAGCGGCCAGCGCGGACCGCCACCGCTCGCCGGCGAGCAGTTCGTCCAGCGGCGTGGTCCGCACGTTCCCCGCAGCCAGCCAGCGGCCCATCCCACACGGGGCGAGTGTTCCGTCCGGCAGGACCACCGCCTGCGTGATCCCGCACCGGCCGCACAGCGCCGCCGGGTCCGGCTCGGCCCCGGCGGCGGCCCGGCCGAGGGGGCGGACCCGGTCCCGGCCGATGTCGGTCACGCCCAGGGCGAGGAGCTCGGCGTGCGCGGCGTTCACGTCGGCCTCCGATCCGGTGTCGAGCAGCGCCACATGCAGCGGCACCTCGCGGCGCAGCGCCTCGACAATGTTCCTCCGGGTCCGGGCATGGGAGCCCTTCCGGCCGGTGATCTCGTCGTGGCGGACCGGGTCGGGCGTGTAGTAGCTGGTGGCCACTGTCACCCCAGGCAGGGTGAGCGCATCCCACAGCCGCTCCGGCACGGCCACCAGGTTCGTGAACACGCGGACCTTCAGTCCGGCAGCGAGCGCGTGCACGATCAGGTCGGGCAGACCGGGGTGGGTGGTCGGATCCCCGCCGATGAACTGGATCTTCCGTACTCCGACCACGGTCGCGAGGTCGATCACCTCGCGCCAGTCGTCCATGGTCATCGTCCCGTGATCACCGGTCGGCCCCGACGACGCGAAACAGTGACGGCACTCGAGCTGGCACCGGCCGGTGAGCTCCAACGAGAGGGTCGCCGGGACCCCCGTGATCTGCGCGGGCGTGATGGTTGCAGTGGACAAGGCAGTTCCTCTCGGTCAGATCGTGTCGTCGTACTCGCCGGCTTTGACAGCGGCGATGAAGTCACCCCAGGCCGCCGGGGTGATCGGGATCGGTCGGCTCAGCGAAGACCGGACGAGCACCATGAACGGCCCGCGCGCCACCCACACCACATCCACAGCTCCTGGCGTCGTGGTGCTCGGCGCCTTCCACGAATCGACAGCCGCGACGGGAACCGGGAGGTGCACGGCGGGTCCTCTCGTAGGGGGCCGCCTGCCCTGGCGGACCTGGTCGGCACCAGGACAGGCGGCGTTCAGGGTCCACCCCACTCGCAGCGTGGTCACGCAAGCCCTGACGCAGGGCGTTACTCGCCGCGGGTGGGGTGGGGTAGTGGCCTCGAGCGGCTGGCCGGCAGCGCGGAGGCCACCGCCCGAGGCCGGCCGGACCGTCGCCCACGGATCGCGGCGGCTTCCCCCGCCGCGATCCGGGCGCCTGGTCGCGACCCTCCCCGACGCAGTCCTGGGGAGACGTCATCGGCTCCTCCTCCTGCGCTCGGGGTGAATTGCCGGCTACCGTGCCGGCATGTAGGAGTCTGCGGAGGTAGCAGACCGGCCACAATGTGTGGTGGTGTGGTGTGGTCGCCACACCACACCCGGCATGAGGGGGGCGTCCGGATGGAGCCGTGGAAGCGCGAGATGCTGGCGCTCGCGGCCCGTATCACCGAGCTCCGCGGCGAGCAGGGAAAGCTACCGTTCACGCAGGCCGCGAAGATCGACCGTCCGACCCTGATCAGAGTCGAGCAAGGCAAGGTTCCGATCTCGCAGTCCATGGCCGAAGCGATCGATGCCTACTGTGAGACCGGAGGTGAGATCGAGCGCCGCCGCCGCCGGGTAGAAGCCCTCCGGGCCGGCTGGCCGGTTCCCCCGGTCGAGGAGGTAGACCCGATGAGCCCCACCAGTCGACGCACCCTCATCGGCGGTGGCCTGTTCGCCACCGCCGCGACCGCAGCCGCGATCTCGGACCGCATCGCCGACGCCGCCGTCGCCCCGCGCACCCTCCGCGAGATCGAATGGGACGTGCAGCAGATCGCCGCCGCCTACCCCACCAGCCCCGCCGCAGCCCTGGCACCCCGCGTGGAAGAGGGCTGGATCGACGCGGAACGGCTCCTCGACGGGAGAGTCCGCGGCCGGACCCGCACCGTCCTCGACCTACGCGCCGGCCAATACGCCCTCTACCTCGCGCTCACGGCCAACGACCTCGGCCACCACGCCGCCGCCGACACCTATCTCGACCTGGCCGGCCAGCACGCCGACGAAGCCGGGGACCGGCTCCTTGCCGACTGCGTTGCGATCCTCGACAGCTCGTTCGCGTTCTTCCGCAACCAACCCAGCAGGGCGCAGCACGCCGCCGCCGAGCGGCGCGCAGATGCCCACCCCTACGCCCGGCCCATGCTCGCCGTCTGCGAGTCCCGCGCCGCAGCCCGAACCGGAGACGCCCCAGCCGCCCGCCGCGCGCTCGAGGACGTGTGGGCACACCTGTGGACCGGCGGCACCCTCCCCGGCACCGTCCCCGTCGGCGAGGACCTGGCCCGCGCGCAGACCGCGGCGATCCTCTCCACCCTCGCCGATCCCGCCGCCGAGGAACACGCCCGCCGCGCCATCGACGTCTACACCCAGACCGAACAGGCCGGCATGCTGGGCGGCTCGTACAACGCGCTCGCCCGCACCTACCTACGCCGACCCGAACCCGACCCGGAGGGCGCCGCGGCCGCCGCGCAATCCGCGCTCGCCGCCGTCGGAGACCAGCGCACAAGCTGGGTTGTCGACGTCTCCGCGCAGATGTGGCGGCAGATGGACGCCCAGTGGCCTGCCCTCGAACCGGTCCGTGAGCTCGGGCAGCTCGTCGGCGCGGCCGAGCGGCGCGCACTGCCCCCTGCTGACGTCTGACCCCGGACACGACGAAGCGCCGCCCACCCGTGAGGGTGAGCGGCGCTGTTGGTGGTGCGTCAGAAGCCGGTCGGCTCCTCCGGGGTCGGCTCGGCCGGCGTCTCCGGCTCGGCCACCGGGTGCGCGACCGCGTCCACCCGGCCGACGAGCTCGTCGAGCCGGGAGAAGTCCAGCTCCGGCGGCGCCTGCCCCTTCAGCCGGGCGATCTCCTCCGCGATCGCGGTGATGTCCTCGCCGATCAGGCCCACGGCCTCGTCGAGCTTCTCCTGTGCAGTGGCCACCTGGCACACCTTTCTCTCGAGACGAGCGACCGCCCGGCGGGATGCCGGCAGCCATGACGGCAGACGCACGGCGCGCCTACCGGGCTGAGGGGCTGGTGACGATCCCGGCCGTCGCCGGGTTGCCGACCTTCAGCGCCTTCACGACCAGCCCGCCGAGCAGCGCGAGGACGGCAGCCACACCGGCGACCCCAGCCCGAGCGAGGATCGACAGGTCGGTGATCGCATCGACGGAGAACCAGCCCGAGGCGATGAGCTGGGCACCGAAGGCCCACGCGAAGGTCCGCAGCACCCGCTCGATCAGGTCCTTGGCGTAGGCGCGGATGACGGGGTTGAGGGTCACGGGGTGGTCTCCTTCGGAGGGGTGGGTGGGACGAGTCGGGTTGCGTAGGCGGCCACGACCAGCGCCGCATCCGCCGGGGTGACCTGCGGGGCCAGGGCGACCAGCTCGGCGACCGTGACCCGCGGCGGGGCAGACGCCTGCGCCAGCGCAGCCGCCGCAGGATGGTCAGCGCCGAGCAGCTCCGTCAGCGCCGCGCCGAGCGCCGCATCCCGGCGCATCCCGAAACTGCTGCGCAGCACCAGCAGGCCGATCGCATCCCCGATCCCGGCCAGCCGCACATCGGCCATCCGTTCCTGCTGCTGGGTGTCCGGGTCGGTCGTGACCAGGGCCCGCATCTGCGTGGACAGCCGGGTCAGGACGGCGTCGGCGACCTCGTCGGCGGATGGCATGTCGTCCTCCTCGAGCGCGGCGGCGGCCGAGGCCGGCAGCCACTCGCGCAAGATCCGGTTACGGTCAGATTTGCCAGGGATCCCCGGCTGGCTGGCGGTCTCGGAGTACTGCCGGGCCAGCACCTGCTGACGGCTCCAGCCCGACGGCAACGGCAGCGCCTCGTCGGGCGTCGACGTGTAATTCGCCAGGTGCAGCCACTGCCACCGGGCCGGCAAGTCCCCGGCCTTGAGCCCGGCCGGCTGCAGGTACCAGGTGCCCGAGTAAATGACCCCACCCGCGTAGCCCAGCTCGACCATCCGGACGCAGAACGCCGCGGCATGCTTGGCCGCCGCCGGTCCGCGTTCCTTCGGGTCCTCGACGTCCAGGCACACCCAGTCCCGCGGACCCAGCCCGCCGGCCGCCCGCAGCGTCCGGTCGAACTGGTCGGCCTCGGCCTGGCCCGTCGACCCGGTAGACGGCGTCGCGTAGTGGTAGGCCCCCCGCGCCAACCCGGCCTGACCCGCCGACCTCCACCAGCCGCCGAAGTGCGGATTGGCGTAGCCGGTCCCCTGACTGGCCTTGATCAGGATCCGGTCGTGCCCGGCCCGCGCGTACGCGGCCAGATCCGCACCGGCCTGATAACTCGAGATATCCGCGAAGTCCACGTCAGCCTCCCGTCCGCAGCGACCAGAGCAGCAGCCCGCCCGACACGGCCAGGCCCAGCGCGAGGCCCACCCAGAACCGGACCGCCCGCGCCCGCTCGGCCAGTTCGGCGGCCAGCGCATCCGCCTCCAGCCGGCGGGCAGCCGCCCGGGCCAGCTCCGGCGCCCACGCGTCCCGGTCGATCGCCCGCGACGGATGGCCGCCCGGCCCCAACTCGTCCCATCGGCCGGTCATGGTCGGTCCGCCGGCGGTCGAGGACGCGACGGCTCCGGGATGGCCCCGAGCTCACCCACACAGCCCTTGATCACATAGGCGTCGTAGGCGTCCCAGCTCAACGTCAACGTCACCGGCCCCGCGGTCGTCACCTCGTCTGCGACCGCGGCGATGTCCCGTTTGAACGCGCAGTCAGCGCGGACCTCCCTGCCCAGCTCGACGAGAGCACGCTCGGTCCCGACGAGCGCACGCTGGTTCGCGCCGAGGGCCTGTTGCGTGTCCCGCACATACCAAGCCGCCAGGCCGACCAGCAGCACCAGCACCGACAGCAACGCCAGCCGCTTCGGACGGGTCAGCACAGCCACATCACCACCCCGATCAAGACGGCGAAGCCGATGACGTAGGCGACGAGGACGGGTCGGCGCCGCCCGAGCTCGGCGGCAGCGGCGGCGAGGGCGGCGGCGGCTCGGCTGGCCGGTCCGCGCCGAGGGCGTAGGGCAGGCCGAGCATCGCGGCATACAGCAGCAGCAGGGCGGGTCTGTCCACGTCCCGCAGGAGGGTTTCGTGGGCCACGCCCGCCAGGCCGGCCGCGAACAGGACCCAGTCGCGCAGCGCGCCCAGCCGCCCCGTACTCCATCGGCGCATGTCCCCTCGTCCGATCTATGTGCAGCGTCATGCGACCGCTCCCAGCACGACCACGTCTCCGTCCTCGACGAGCACCAGCACCCGGTCTCCTGTCTCCGGCGCGTACGACGTCAGATGCGGGATCCCGGGCACGGGGCTCCCGCCGATGTCCACATCGACCGTCCCCGTGCCGACCGCGGTGACCGTGCCCCACCGGCGGTGCGCCCCCCGGTCCGACAGCACCGGCGCTGCGGCGATCGCCGCCGCCACCACATCCACCGCGTCAGCCACCGGTGATCACCCGCCGGTCCCGGAACACCAACGGCATCGGGTTGTCGTGGGTCAGCGGGATCTCGCCGCTCTCGAACATGAGCAAGTCGTCCAATCCGCTGCGGGCGCGCTGCACGCGGACGATGTCGCCCTCGGCCAACGCCGCGTTAGGGATCATCGACAAGTTGACTTGCTCGCCGGCCCCGGAGAGCTGCAGCAGCCGAGTGCGCGCGATCCGGGTAGCGATCGGCGTCGTGATCGCGAGCGGGTGCGTCTCCCACTTCGGCCGGCGGCCATACCTGCCGTGCCAGTAGGTCGGGCTCGACGGGTTCAAATCGAACGCCTCGCCGCGGGTCGGACCGGCCTGCGCACCCTCACCGGTGATGATCACGCCGTTGAACCCGGGGTTGTACTCCCGGTCGATCTCGAGGATCACGCACTCCGGGCCCTCGGACAGGACCAGCGCCGCCGGGTCCACCAGCAACGGCTCCGGGCGCATCACGAACGTGCCCGTCACGTCGAAGAACGCCTCAGCACCGGCGGCGATCGCGAGCTGCTGCACCCCGTCCGACCACGGATCGGCGCCCTCCTCCAGCAGGTGAAGGGGCGTCGTCTCGGTGACCGCTGTCAGTAGCATCTGCGGCGTGGTCGGCAGGCTGGACCGGTCGGCCACGATCGCCGCCGCGGCATCCACCAGATTCGTGCCGCTCGCAATGGCGTACGGCCGCTCGTAGCTCGACCGTGAGATCGCGTCCGACCGGTCATAGCCGGAGAGCGTGACGACGTAGTCCCCGGCCGGCCCGTCCGTCACGCTGGTGACCTCGACCCGGAACGCGCCCAGCGGGACCAGCTCCGGCCCGGCCGTCCCCGCCAACCTGTAGTCGATCCCGCGCCACAACCGGATCTCGTTCCCGAACGGGTCGAGCGCGGTTCTCCTGATGAAGGTGGGCACGAGGTCCACGGGGGCCTGCAGCTCGACCTCGCAGGTTCTCCTCACGGCGGCCGTCTGGTCGATCTTCACCGAGCCCGACAGCACCGTCAGTCGGGACGAGTCCGCCACCACGACGTCTCCGGACCGGAGCTCGGCGCGCGAGACGACGCGGTGCGAGTGGACGACCGCGGCCTGCCAGCGCGCTGATACCGGGTACATCAGATCAGCCCCTGGTACCGGGAGATGTCCGGCGGCCGGTCGACCTCGACGGCGCGGACCGTGACCGTGCGGGTCGGGTCCACCCGGCGCGTGATCGAGCTGTGGAGGGTCACCTCACGGTCGAACAGGCTGACGTACCACTGCCGGCCGAAATCGCTCTGCAGCAGCAGCGGTGTCGACCGGTTCCGCAGCGTCTCGAACGTCGCCCAGTCGTCGAACCCGCGGATCACCAACTGGAGGTCGAGTTCCTCGCCGAGCGGGACATCGCTCAGGACGACCTTCCGGGAGCGGCCGATCGGGCTGTACTCCGTGGCCGGCACCGGCGAGGTGCTCGTGACGCTCCCCGCCACCTGCAACCGCAGCCGACTGCCCGGAGTCGACGGGTCCTTCAGCCACCAGCCGTCAGCCTGCTGCGTCGCGGCCACCACCGCGGACGGCTCGGAGACGAGCTCTGCCCCGGCGGCCGACAGCACGTAGTCGGTGGCCGCAGTGCTTGCCCTGTACTGCCGCGGCGCCCCGCCCGGAGCTTCGTAGTCGTAGGCGGTCAGCGTGCCGTCCGGCAAAAATCTTGTGTCCACCGCGCCGCGGACGAAGTCCCACGTCTCGCCGCCGTCGTCGCTGAACTCCACCACCGGGCGGGCGATCACCCGCGGCCCCGGCTGGTGCGCTATCGGCGCCGCCGGGCCGATGATCCAGCCGATCCGAGACCAGCGCACCCACCGGCCGACCGTCGTCGAGTTCATCGCCGACCGCGTCCGGATCCGCGCGGACACGGCGTCCGCTGGCGGGTACAGCGTCACCGAGGTGTGTGACCAGCGGTTCGCAAGCGTCGTCGGCGTGACGGCCGGGGTGGCGTTGTACTGCGAGAACTCGGTGCCGGCTGCGTCCTTGTAGAACACGATCACCACACGGCCTTCGCCGTCGACCGCCTCGGACATCCGACACTGGCCGTAGATCGTGATCTGGTCCTGCGCCGACACCGGGAACGGGTCCGTATCCGGCTCGCTCGACGCCCCGGTCAGCGTCACCTGGATCGCCGCCCCGGACGGCGTGGCCTCACCGGTGACCCGGCTGACTGTGCCGCCCGTGGCGTTGTTCCACGTCCCCAGGGCGGCGTCAGCGGAGCCGACGTTGGCGCTGAGCTGGTTCGTGATCGTCAGCCCGCCGCGGGCGTACGGCATGCCCTGCGGCATCAGGCCGATCGCATCCCAGTGGAACGCCTCGGACGCCGCGGCCGGGTTGACCGCCACCAGGATCGGGATCGCCGCGACCGCCCCGGACGGTGGGGTGACGTCCTGGCTGATCGTCTGCATGGTCGTGTTCGTCAACGTCGTGACCACGGTGCCCGCGGTCTCACCGAGGTAGACGCCGTCCGCGTCCCGCCACTCCCAGTCGATCCGCGCCTGCCGAGCAGCGTTGGCGGCCTGCCACACCCGCGCAGCCACCGTGCGCGTGATCAGCGGCTTGACCGGGATCGCCTGCAGCGCGAGAGACCCGTCCTCAAGCGTCCACGCCCCACCACCACGGGCCTTCGCGATCCCGGCCGCGACGGTGGTCATGATGTGCACCGACCCGCCCTGCGCCCCCGCCGCGGTCGTCGCGCCCGTGGTCATCGTGCAGTTCCCGGCCGGGTACCAGCCGGCGTGATCCGTCGGCGTCGTCGTCTCCGCGCTGGCCTGCCGGTAGCCCAACAGGTTGTCCTGCTGCTCGAGGTCCAGGCGGATCCGCCGGTTCGCGTCGTCGGCCGTCGCGATCAGTGTCGGCGGGTTCGGCGCGTCGCCCGCGTAGACCCAGTTCGAGTACGACCACGGGCCCCACACGGTCGAGCCGACCTCGGCCACCCGGATGCCAGTGGTGTACTCGGCATCGAGGGAGACCGGCGGCCACGACGGCGTCCACGTGTTGTCGCCACCATGGCCGGTTACGCCGTTGATGCCCGGGGCGACTTCCGGGTTGAACCCCGAGCCCTCGGCGGTCGCACGCGGCCAGATGCCGATCTGGTAGGCGCCCTGCTGCCCGCCCTCGGCGTCCGCGTACGCCCACGTGTGTACCGGGTACGGCGTCGCCACCGTCCCCGTCGGCGTCAGCAGGGTGACCGTCGGCGCCTGGTCGTACGTGACGTCGCAGTAGACCTCATGGACGTGGATCGAGTTCGACGAGCCATACAGCCTGAGCTGCAGGCCGTTGACCGTGGTCGTGCTCCAGGCCGCCCCGCCCGGCGCCGAGGCCATCGGCGGGTACGTCGCCGTCTCGATCGACCCGGGTTCCTCGCTGTTGGCGAGGTACTGGACGGCCGAGTTGTACACCGCCAGCACGGAGAACGTGGCGTCATCCGCGCCGCTCCGCCGGATCCGGAAGGACACCGAGGTGATGCGCGCGCCGAGAGGCAGCGTCGTCAGGTCGGCGATGGCGAGCGTGATGTTGCTGCCGGCCGCCGGCGGGAGCGCGTACGAGCTGTCCGAGTCGTCGGAGAGCACAGCGACGATGCCGCCGCCCGTGTTCGTCCACGAGCCCGAGCTGACAACCGCACTCGGCCGCAGAGTGATCAGCGCCATTAGCCGCGCCCCCGCCCCGGCCGGGCGCCGATCCGAGCGGCGAGTTTCCCGAACGCCTTGTCGACGACCATCTGCGCGGCGTTCTCGGCCGCACGCACCGTCGACGCCCGGTTGTCGCCGCCCTGGATGGTCAGGCTCACCGGGGCACTGATGTTGACCGTCGTGCCGCCGCCGGACGGCGCCCACGACCCGCGGACCATGCCGCCCTGCGCGTACCCGCCCACAAGCCCACCCGACGCGAAACCAGCCGCCGTCCCGGTCACGATCCGCGCCGTACCGGAGTTGACCGCGTCCATCGCCGCGTACCCGTACCTCGAGGCCGCCGCAGCACGGATCACGTACTCGTCGCGGCTGAGCATCGCCGGGATCGAGTCCGACGTCCGCGTGCCCGGCCCAGCGATCCGCCCACCCGTCGCGAACCCAGCGCCGCCAGCCGGCGCCCCGTTCGTCACGTAGTTCGTCGTGACCGTCGTGCTCTTCGCCGCCGGGATGGAGTTCACGGCGGCGACGTACTCGCGGACCGCAGCCGCCGCAGCGGTCGCGCTCGCCGCGTTCTGGTTCAGGCTGGTGGTGTTCGTGTTCACCGTGCCGGTGAACGTCGTCGTCGCCGTGTTGGCCACGCCCGTCGCCGTGGTCTGGGTGTTCGTCGCGGTCGTCTGGGTGGTGGTGGCCCCGGTCTGCTCGCCGGTCGCCACCGTCGCTAGATCCACCGCCGCCGTGAGCAGATCGGTGGCCGCGGTCCCGAGGTCGGTCGCGACGGTCCACACGTCCCGGGTGTCCGTGTCCAACCCGGTCGCCTCGGTCGCCAGGCCGTACGCCTGCGTCCCCAGATCGACAGCGGCCGTCAGCAGGTCAGTGGCCGTCGTCTGCAGGTCCGTGGACCCAGTGAGCGCCGGGAGCTGCACCCCGGACGCCGTGTCCATCGTCGTCCCGAGCAGCACCAGGCCCTGCTGATGCAGCGTCTGCGCCGCCGTCTCCGCCACCCGGGACGTCGTCTGCACGTCCACGGCCGCCGTCAACGCCGGATACTGCTGGGTGGACGCCGCACCCATCTGCAGGCCCAGGAGCCGCAGCCCATCCCGGTGCAGATCCACCCGGCCCGTGGTGTCGACGAGCGTGTCCCGCCAGTGGCCCATCTGCCCGTCGGCACCGGCCGTCGACGCCGCGAGGGAACTGGACTGCTGGTCGGCCCGCCACATCCGCGGGACCACCTCGCGCAGCGCCCGCGCAGTCCCGATCACGCCCTGGGTGGTGGCCTGGTAGACATCGGCCAGGCTCGCCGCCCCGCTGGCGATCTGCTGGATGGCACCGGTCGTCCCGCTCGACGGCGCCGCACCAGCGCCAGCGGCGGCCGCGCGGGTCGGAGCCGGCCGCACCGGACCGCCGGCGGCGTAGCCCTGCGGGACGATGATCCGGGCCTTGCCTGCGTTGATCGCGGCCATGGCCTCGGGGCCGTACTGCGCCGCCGAGTTGGCGCGGATCACCCACTCGCCGTTCGACAACATCGCCGGGATCGAGTCCGACGTGGGCCCACCCGGCCCGTAGATCGGACCACCAGACGCCCGCGGGATCGTCGACGCCAGGTAACGGTCCTGCGGGCCAGTCGGCGACGTCGCCGCGCCGATCCACTGCTGCCGCATCGTGATCGTGCTCGTCCGGCTCAGCGGGATTGAGTTGATCGCAGCGGTCAGCGCCACAACCTCGGCGGTCCGATCAGTCACCCCCGGGACCTGAACATCCGTCGACACTGAGGCCGGCATCATGTTCAAGCTGCCGATCAGGTTCTCGACTTCGGTGCGATCCCGGCCGGCCGCCACCGCAGCATCGATGATCGCCGCCTTGTGCGCCTCGAACGCCGCCGTACCCGCCGAGGTGTCCCCGGTCAGTTTCGTGACCGCCTGGGCGTGCTGCATAGCAGCGGACATCGCGTTGAGGATCTCGGCGCGGTTCGCGATCGCCGCCGCGCTGTTCCCGGTGAGGGTCTGCGTGTATCCGCCGGTAGCGGTCTGGGCGCCTCGAGTGTTGGCCGCAATGTCGTTGATCGAGGTTGCGACAGCGTCCGCGGCCTGCTGCGCGGAGATCCCGTTACCAGCGAGCACCGCCAGCGTCGTATTCAGATCCTTGACAGCCTGGTCCGCACCACCAGCCGCGATGTCAAGCGCAGCCAGCCCGGCCCCGGCCTGCTGGGCGGATGCGTCGGCCCCGACGAGACTCCCAGCGATCTCCTGGAACTGCCACCGGGCCGACTCGCCCGACGCGCCTGCCGCATCCAGCGACGTGACCAGATCGATCCCGTACTTGTCCGCGAGGCTGGCCACGGTCGCTTCGGTGATCCCGTACACGTTCGCCAGTGCGGTCAGGTTCCCCCGGTACAGCTCCTGCCGGGCGTCCAGCTGCGCCTGAGCCTCGCCGAGTTTCCCGAGGATCTCCCGGTACTTGTCGGCCTCCCGCCCTGGCCGCTCCCAGATCTTCCAGGCGTCTTTCCAGTTACCCTCCGTCCAGTAGTCCGCCGAGAAGATCCCCGCGCTTTTCGTATCCCACACGGCGAGGCTCTTCCGGGCCTCCTCGGTCATCTTGTTCAGTTCGGCGCGTGCCTGCTCGAAGCTCTTCTGAGACTTCGGCCCGACCTCTTCGATCTTGTCGGCGACTTGGCCGATGGCGGCCGCCGCACCGCCCGGCGCCTGGCCGAGGATGTCGTTGATGCTGAGCTGCGCGTTCTTGATGTCGGCCTTGGCGTCCGATATCCGCTTCATCTCCGCGACGAGGATGCCGATACCGGCGGTCGCTACCGCCAGCGCCCCACCGAACGCCAGCGCCCCGGCGGCCATGCCCCGCCACAGGTTCCCGCCACCCATCACCGTCAGCCGGGCGATCATCGTGTCGATCGCGGCGATCCCAGCGACGAGCGCGTTAACCAGCGTCGAGGCGATCGTGACGGCGATGAGCTGGATGCCACGGACGATGGCCTCCGTCTTGAACAGCAGCCACGCCGCGACCAGCGCCTCCACTGCGGTTGTGTTGCTCGCCAGAAGCCCGGTCGTCGTCCCCAGCACCGTGGCGAGCGCGTTGAACCCGGTCACCGCGGCGCCGACACCCAGCTTCGCCAGACCGGCCGCCAGCGTGTCCAGCTCCAGATCCTGGACGACTTCGGCGAGCGACTTGATCGACCCGACGAGCGCGTCCACCCCGGGACGGGCCGCCGTGCCTATCTGCCCGCCGATGTCCTTCACCGTCGCGCCGAACGAGGTCAGCCCGGCAACAGCCTTCTCCAGGTAGGGCAGCATCTTCGTGCCGAGCTCGATCCCGGTGACCGCAACCTGGTTCCCGAGCATCTGAAGCTGGTGCTGGACGCTCTGCGCCTGAACCGCGAACACCCGGGCGGTCTCGCCAGCGGTCTTCTGGGAGGTGCCCATTTCGTCGATGACCCGGGCGTAGCTCTGTCCGTCCGCAGCCATGAGGGCCATCGCGCCACGGGCAGCGCGGATCTCCGGGAACCACTTGAGCAGCGTCGTGACGTTGCCTTCGCTGGCCACCCGCAGCTTCTCCATGACCCCGTGGAGGCCAATCGCCGGGTTCGCCAGATCCTGCTGCAGGTTGATCCCAAGTTCTTGCGCCGCCGCACTAAGCGCCTTACTCGGCTTGACCAGCTTGCTGATCATGTTGTTCAGCGACACACCGGCGTTGCTGGCGGTCATACCCGACAGGGTCATGGTCGCCAGTGCCGCGCCGAGTTCCTCGATTGAGACGCCAGCCTTCGCGGCGTTACCGACAGAGTTGGCAACCGCCCCCGTGAGCGCCTCGAACGAAATGACACCGTAGTTGACGGTGCTGAACAGGGCGTCGGAGACCCGACCGGCGTCGCTCGCCTCCAGCCCGTAGGCGTTCAGCGACGCCACGATCGCCTTCGACGCCGTATCCGTGTTGGTGAGCCCGGCGGATGCGGCGATCGCCGACGTCTCCAGAATGTGCATCGCGTCAGCACCGTAAAAACCACTGCCCGCGACGTTGTACAGGCCATCGGCGAGGGTTTGCGCTGACTGCGGCACCGTCTTAGCCATGTTCAACACGGACTGAGAAACGGCCGCGAAATTCTGCTCAACCGTCGCGTCGATCGACGCGACGTTCCTCATCGATGCCTCGAACCGCACCGCTCCTACGGCTGCCGCGGCCAGGGCGACGCCCAGAACCAGCACGCCGCCCTTCGCTGCGGTCGATGCCGAGCTCGACAGCGTGCTCACAGCCGAAGTCGCGCCGGCCGCACCCGTGGCGATCCGCCCCACCGGGGCGCCGGCAGCGTTCGCCGCCGTGCCGAGCCGGGTGACCCCGGCCGTGGCTGCCGTCGACGACGCGCCGAGCCTGCTCGCCGCAGCGGCACTCCCCGCGGCACCGGCACTCAGCCTGCTCGCGCCCGCAGCGCCCGCAGCCCCAGCCGTACCCAGCCCGGCCGAGGCCGCCGACGCGGCCGTTGCTGATGTCGTCAGCCGCGTCATCGCGGTTGCCGCCGTCGCGGACGCTGTCCGCAGCGCGGCCACCTCGGGCGCCGCCATGCCCGACGCCACACCGAGCTCGAGGATCGCCGCGCCGGCCGTGACCGCCGCCGCGTCCAGCCGTGTGACTGCCGCCGCCGTGGTGGTCGCCGCTGCCTGCAGCCGCGTCGTCTCGGTCGCCGCGAGCTGGGAGGCCACGCCGAGCTCGCCCATCGATGTTGCCGCCGCACCCAGGCTGGCCAGCCCGGCACTCGCCGCGTCCAGCCGGGCGATCGCCCCGGCCGTGGTCGTGACGGAAGCGTCGAGCCGCGCCAGACCCGCCCCGGCCGTCGTCGTACCAGCCGCGATCCGCTCGACCCCAACCGCGCCCGCCGTCGCCGCAGCGTCCAGCCTGGCAAGAGCCGTCGCGCTCGCCACCGCGGCGGCGTCCAGCCGGCCGAGAGACGCCGCACCGGTAGCCGCAGCAGCATCAAGCCGGACCAGCGCCGCGGCACTCGTCGCCGCCGCACCGTCCAGCCGGCCCAGCGCGGTCGCCGACGCAGCCGACGCCGCGTCGAGCCGGCCCGCACCAGCAGCAGCCGCAGCAACAGACCGGTCGAACGCCGTGAGCTGCGCCGACGCGCCCTTGAGCGCGGTCGTCAGCCCGGACGCGTTGCCCGTGATGACGACGCTCAGGCTCTTGATCGGCATCAGGCACCCGCCGCCATCAGCCCGGCCAACAGCCGGTCACGCTCACGTCTCCGGTCCTCCGCCACCGCACGCGGAATCAACACCACATACCGGCCCGGAGACTCGTCACCTTCCCGGATCTGCCGCTCCGTGCCCCCGCGGATGTTGCACCCGGGGCAGGTGTGCACCGCGGCCTCGTAGGCGCTGGCGTCCCCACCCTGCTTGGGATCCCATTCGTCTGCACGGGTGCCGCAGTTCGGGCACGCCTCACGCTCGTAGGCCGCGTAGGCGATTGCCTTGTCCTGGTCCAGCTCATCCCAGCCGAGGAAGCGGGAGTGCGGGATCCCCATCTGCAGGCAGAGCCGCAGCTCCTCCCGGAGACGCGGATCCGCCCTGATCATTTCCCCAGGTCGGCGACCCGGCTTCCCTCGTGCAGCTCGACCGCCGCACCGAACAGGGCCGCGATCTCACCGTCGGACAGCCGGCCATCGTCGAGCATGTCCGTCAGCTCGTCGACGCCGATCCCGGCCGGGTCGACCATGCACGCCGCTACCAGCGCCGGCCGGAGCGACCGGGCGAACCTGGTCTTGGCTCCGGGCTGGCCGATGTCCCGAGCCCACGCCTGGTGGTCCGTGTCGTCCGGTACGTGGTCGGCCTGGAGCTTCGCGTACGCCGCCCGGCCGATGCTGCGGAGCCGGATCGTGATCGCATCGTCGGCGACCGCCGCCCGCGCCGTCTCCAGCCGGGCGGATGCCTCCGCCTTCGCCGTCTCGTCGCCGGAGAACCGCATCGCACGCTCGGCTTCCACAGCGGCTGCCAGTTCGGCGCCGAGCTCGTTGTCCTCGGCCAGGACCAGCGTCTTCTCCGCCGGCCGGCGCGCCCGGAGCCGGGCCGCGGCGTCGGCATCGCCGTGCGCCGCCGCCCTGGTCCGGGCGCTCTTCGTGGCAGGGGTCGTCATCAGAGCGTCACCCCGGCCGGCCACACCGCGTCCAGCTCCGGCCGCGACGGGATGGTGAAGTCCACCATGAACTTCGCGGCGTCCGCGTCCAACGTGATGACATCGTTCCGACCGGCGCTGACCACCGGCCAGACGCGGGTCTTCGACGCGGCGGTCCGCGCGAACCAGTTCATCACCATGAAGCCGCTGGTGCCCTGGGCGAGCGCCGTCCACAGCGTGGTGCTGGTGTCGTCGAGGTAGAAGTTCAGGCTGGAGTCGTCGGTGACGTCCTCGCCCGGGATGCTGCCGACGAAGTTGTCCGCCAGGTCCGGCGTGTCGATCTTCTCGTTCTTGAAGTTGAACCCGGAGATCTCCGCGATGTGGGGAGTCAGGAGAACCCCGGCGTTGATCTCGGCGGCGGTCGGGGCCGCAGTGTTCGCGATCGCGGGCACGAACACCCAGGTGCTCTGGTCCGTCTTACGGATGAAGAAGCGGGCCATCAGGCGGTCTCCTCGCCGGTCTTGCGGCCCGCACGCCGCACGCTGGTGGTGGTCTCGACCGGCTCGGGCGCCGGGGCGTGCTCGGCTTCGGTGGCCGCGGCGAGCTGCTCGGTGGCCCGCTCACGGACGTAGGCCGGCGTGAGCTGCTCGGGGCGGACGACCGGCGCGCCGACCGCTGCGGATGCCGCGGCGTAATCGACGACGACCGGGATCCAGTCGCGGGGGCCCCACACTTCGGCCTGCGCCTCATCGGTGACGAGCTGCACCCCACCCGTTTCCGGATGGGTGATCCACGTCTTGGCCATCAGATCCGCACCACCGCGCGGGTCAGCCCGGTCGGCGTCGAGTAGGTGATCGCGGCCTGACCGTTCACACCCGCAAACTGCGTCGCCGGGCCCGTGGGCACCTCGACGTCGCCGTTGGCCGGGACGGAGAACGGTCGGTTGTGGGTGCCGCCCTGCGAGCAGGGGGCCACGCCGGTGATCGAACCGGTGATGATCGAACCGGTGCTGTTCCTGAGCCGCAGAGAGGTCCGGTCGTCCGGGACGAGGGTGTCACCGTTGGCAGCTGCCGCGTAGGTCGGTGTAAGTCCGGCGGCGGTGAGCTGCTGGGTGGGGACGAGCGCCATGGGGCCTCCGTGCGGCTGGTCGATCGCTGGTAGAGCGTTCGACGGCCGCACCCGCCACCTCACCGCACTGAGGTGTGCTCAGAATAGCTGAGTCCGGGCCTGTCAGGCGATACCGGTCAGGGCGAAGGCGTCCAGGTCAGCCCGTACCGCACCGGCGCGGTCCACAGCTCATGCTCCGGCTGGCCCTCGGGCACGACGGGGGCGATCGTCTGCGTCTCCCGATACGCACACGTCCAGCCGTCCACCGACAGCGGCACGGCGAGCACCCAGCCGCGAGCCCGGTCCGCGAGCGCCTGCGCCTGGTCCCGCCGCCGGCCGACCGCGTCCACCTGGATCTGCTGGGTCGCGTCGGTCTCCCCGCCGAGCAGAGGCGGCCCGGACAGCGGCGTGTTGAGCTGGTGCACGACGACGTACGGGTAGGTGACAGTGCCGTAGGTGACGCTGTCGTACACCCGGATCCCACCGGAGACGGCGCGCAGGGCGTCAACGACCGCGGTGGCCATGAGCTGCAGGGGCGCCACCTGGACGGTCACAGTGCCGCCCGGACCATGGCCGTGACCGCCGCGGTGAACCCGGGCGTGGCCGCGTCGAACCCCGGGCCAAACGACGGGTAGGGCGGCTGGTTGTACCGGCGCCCGAGGCTGTCGGTCCCGTTGAACCCGAACTCCAACCGGTTCGCCTGCGGGCTGGCGGACGACACCTCGGCCTGCGCGTGCCCAGGCCCGCGCTCGACCTCGAGGGTGATCCCGGACCGGAACGCATCCGTGATCACGTTGGGTCCGGGCCTCCCGCTGGCCGCCGCCTTGATGGCGGTCTGCAGCTCCGCGCCCTGGCTGGCGACCACCTCGCCGATCCCCACCTCGACCTTCGCCGCGGCGGCGAGGAGCTGCGCGGCGGCGGCATCGGCGCCGAGTACCCGCATGATGATGTTCACCCGTCACCCCCCGGTGGCGTCTGCCTCAGCTCGATCTCCGTCTTCCTGCTGAGTTTGAATGTGCCGCCGGTCGATGCGATCACCCGGAACGTCCAGCCCACCAGGTGCGGATCTCGCACGCATGCTGTGATCTCGACCGTGTCCCCCGGCTGGGGGACATCGGCGGCGACAGGTGTCTTGAGGGTGTACCTGGCCGCCCACTCCCGATCCCCCGCGTCCTCGGTGAGGCTCTGCGTGCTCTGCCCGGACGGGTTCCGCGCGGACACCCCGCACGGCCCGACGTAGATCTCAATCACGTCAGGCACCGGCGGCACCAGCTCGAGCGTGGTCGGGTCGAGCGCGTCGTCACGCACCCCGTCGATCTGCCGAGTGATCCGGCAGGCGTCCGTCATCAGGCTCTCGACCTCGAGCCGTGCGGCCTCGAGGGGCGCGGCGACGTCAACCACTCTGGGCCTCCAGCAGCGCGAGCATCCCGGCCTTGAACATCGCCCCGGGGCTCATCGGCCCGCCGGACGCCTGCTCGGCGGCAAGCGCGGCGTCTTCCAGCGCGGACGGGTTGACCGTAGTCAGCCATGCTCGGATCGCGTCCGGGCCTGCGCTCGTGACGGTGACATCGCCCGAGCCGACGAACTTCCCACCCCGGGCATACGTCAGGTACAGCTGCGGGACGTAGTTCCCGAGCTCGGGGATGTCGACGCTGATCCGGGTGAGGCCGGTCTGCTCGACACCGTCCACGGTCACCCGTGGCTGAACAGGGTTGGTGGCGTCGATCTCGAACTGGCGCACGTCAGCTCCTCTGCTCGGGCGTGATCCAGATAGAGGTATCGGGGTCGTCGTTGTAGTAGGTCGAGGTGTCGCCCTGGGGAACCTCGCCCAGATCGGTCACCTGCTCGGCAGCCACGTCAGAGTCGCGCCCGGACGAAGCAGTCCTTCGCCTCCAGCAGCTTCCGCAGGCCGGCGGTCAGCTCGGGCCCGTCGGGCAGGGTCCGGACCATCTGCTCGGCGAGCTCACCGACGGGCCGGGAGACGTCCTGCAGGTGCGCGGGCAGGTGCGCCCAGGTGAAGAAGCGCAGCAGGCCGAGAGTCCCGGGGTGGCGGCCGTCGAACTCGCCGGGGACGGGGATCGGGGCGGTGGGGTCCTGCTCAGACATTGGTGCTCCTTCGGGTTCGGCGGGCCGCGAGTCGGCGTGCGCGTGCTTCGAGCCGGGCCCGGTACCGGGCCACGGTGGTCCGGACGACCGCCCGGGCGGCGGCCTGGCCGGCCGTGTCCACCGGCGTGGGGTCGACCGGCTCGACGGTGTCGAGCTCGCCGTCGTCGAGCGCGGACTGGTCCGTGATGTCCGGCAGCAAGGTAAACGATCTTTGGCAGTTCGGGTGAGCAATCGGGTGCTCTTCCGCGAGCGCGACCGAGACGACCAGCCCGTCCGCCGTGGGCGGCATGCCGTGGCCGCCGCCGGGCCACGGGCAGCCGAGCCCGTCGGCGACCTGCACCGCGCCGACGCCGTGCGCGCGGGCGGCCTCGAGCGTGCCGGCGTTGTACGCCCTGGCGGTGATGGTGCGGATCAGCATGTCGGCGTACGCCCCGAGCGGCATCCGCGTGCCGTTGGCGTACCGGACGGCGTACACCCCGTCGGCGAGCTGCTCGAGGCGTCGCAGCGCAGGGGCCACGTCGCGGACGCGCACCGCGGCGGCGAGCTGCGGATCGGTGGCGACCGCGCGGAGCATCGCGGCGAGGCTGGTCCGGACCGTGTCGGTGGCGCGCGCGAGGGCCTGGACGAGCTCGTCGGCGACATCGGCCACGACCGCAGCCGGATCGATCCCCGTTTCGGCGACGTCGGGCAGGACTGCCACCGCAGCAGCCGCGCCGCGGGCGGCGACCGCGGGCAGCCGCTCGGCCGCCCACTCGCTGGTGCGCACGCCGATCGCGTCGAGCACGACGTCGACCCCGATGCGGATCTCGGGGTGCTGGCGGCGGGACTGCGCGGCGGTCGGCCGGTCCCGCAGCGCGCGGACGGCGCTGTCGATGACGCGCTGCGCGGCCTCGTAGGCGGCGATCAGCGCGGCGGCGTCGGCGGCGTTCTCGGGTGGCTGCGGCATCAGGGCAGGCTCGCGACCAGGAACCAGCCCTTGGACGCCCAGAACTGCACCCACGTCGCGCGGAGCATGGTCGTCGTCGCGTAGGTGTCCGGGTGCCCGACCTCGACCCAGCTCCCGAGGTCGTTGAGGCTGTCGGGCGGTACTCCGCCGCTGGGTACGGGCATGTCAGACCAGCTCCACGATTCCCCAGACCGACAGCGTGTCGCCCGTCGCCCAGGTGATCGGCGTCGTGGCGTTCACGTCGGTACCACCCGACGTGACGATGATCGACGCCACCGATGTGGCGTTCACCGTCGCGATGCCGTAGTAGATCGCGGTCGGGGACGAGTCGAAAGCTCGCGCGCTACACCGCTGGAGCGTGCCGGTCTCTGCGGTGACGCCGCCGGGTAGGCCGACGGAAACGTTGCCAGTGAACGCGGATGTGGATCCGAACGTGAAGATCGTCCGGAAAGCCATCGTCTTGGCGTCGAGGAGCTTGTACCTGCCGGCCGACGTGCCGTTCCCGACCGTGACGTTGCCGAGGGTGGGGGTGTAGGCGGTCCAGTCCCCGCCGCCGGATGGGTGGACGTGGTCGGCGCGGGAGACGTTCGAGGAGCTGCCCGCCGCGCCGGCTGTGGCGATCGCTCCCGGTGTGGCCGAGGACAGCGCGCCGGTGAGTAGGAGCCCGGTCGTTGGGTGGATGTGGTCCTCGCGAGAGACCGCGGTGGCCACGCCGGGCCCTGCGGTGCCGAGGGCGACGGCGTTGGATGCGCCGAGCGCGCTGGTGAGCAGCAGGCCCGTAGTCGGGTGCACGTGGTCTGTGCGGGAGGTGTCCCCGGACGATCCGGCCGATGCGGACGCGGCGAGCGCGAGCGCGGCCGACCCGGACAGGTTCGAGGTGAGGAGTAGGCCCGTCGTGGGGTGGACGTGGTCCCCGCGGGCCGGGGCGACCGAGCTGCCGGCGGTGGCCGAGCCGAGCGCGGCGGGGCTGGCCGAGGACAGGCCGGACGCGACGAGCAGGTCAGTCGGGCTCCCTCCCGGAGGCGTGTACTGCGCCTGGTTGGAACCGCCGACGGCGAGCAGGCCGTAGTTCCCGGTCAGTGCGCCCATGCGGACCGTCGGCAGTCGCTCGTTGTACTCCCGGTACGGGTTCGTGGTCGAGCCGGCGAGGGTGGTCGTGAACGCCGTGTAGGAGACGTCGCGCATCCACACGTTGGCGGTGGTGAGATCGGCGGTGCCGTAGACCAGCGGAAGCGCCCTGGTCTCGATGGTCCAGCTTCGCTGTTTGAGGCCGTAGACCTGCAGCCGCACCCCATTGTCGATCTTGAAGAACGGCATGCTGTTGCCGAAGTTGGCATCCAACATGTACGAGAACGTGCTGATGACCTGGTGGAACACGACCGAGGTGGTGTTCCCGAACAGGCCGATCAGCCCGGCGAAGTCGGCGTTCGGCTCCAGGCCCTCCAGGTGCAGCCCGTCCACCACGATGTTCTCGACGCTGGACAGTGCGAGCGCCGGATCGGAGAGCTTCGAGTGCTCCACGTTGATCGTCGACATCGTGGTGTCGCTCATGTTGCCGAAGAAGATCCCGCCCTGCGCCTGGTCGCGGCCACCGGACGGGTTGTTGTGCAGGTAGATGTTGTCGAACCGGCTGCCGGTCGAGGTGTTCGTGATGGCGTTGAGGTGGATCGCCCACCCCGTCCAGCCGAGCACCTCGATATCCCGGAACGAGCAGGACGCCAGGTAGGTGGAGCCGAGCGTGGTGGCGAGACCGATGCCCTTGTAGGCGCCAAGGATCGTGACCCGCTCGATCCTCGTCTTGAACGCGTTGTGCAGGCGGATCGCGATCGCCGCCGTGTTCCCGACCACCTGTGAGGTCTGGTAGCGGATCCGCATGTCGACCACGCCGTTGTACCCGGACACCAGCGTGACGATCGGGATGTTCGACCCGGTGCACGTGATCGTGGTCCCGCCGATGTCGCTGTCGCCGACGAGCACGACCCCGTTGGGGACGTCGAGCGTGCCGCTGATCTGGTAGTCGTGCGGGCCCAGCCGGACGCTGCCGCCGCCGGACTCGTCCCGCTCGGTGATCGCCGCCTGGATCGTGGCGAGCATGTCGCCGGCCGCCCACGGCACCACCACGCCGTACGTGTCCATCCGGGAGACGACGTCCGCCACGTCGACGGTGAGCGCGTCGATCCGGTCGTCCACCCTGGCGTACACGGCGGTTGGCACCCCGCCGGCTACGATCACGTACAACGTGTCCGTGCCATCGGCCGGGCCCTGCCACAGCGGCAGGCGGCTGTAGGCGTCGACGACCAGCGGATGTCCGACGTCGACCGGGTCGCCGTTGGCGTGCAGACAGTCCGCGGCGATCGTCCCGGCAGGGTCGGTGTAGACCGCCACAGCCATGCCCGCAGGGACGGGCCGGAACGACTCGTCCAACGTCTGATAGGTCAGCCGGTCACCGCTGTCAGGGAAGATCCGGCGGGCCATCGGTCAGCGCCTCCAACGGGACATGTCAGGGGGGATCACCCGCGCCCCACCGGGCGCACCGGGCGGGACGGGAAGGTCGGAGAGAGCAGCCTCGAGGCCGGCGCGGCTACCGCCGATGGTCTGCGCGTACTCGCCCGGGATGCTGATGCTGTCGGGCTGGTTGTTGAACGTCGCAAGCTGGACCTGTACTTGCTCGCGGACCGCATACCCGATGTCCCCGAGGCGGGCGAGCCGTGCCTCAAGGGTGGGTTCGTTGAAGGTGCTGCCGAGGTAGGTCTCAGCGAACGCACGCTGGTCGGCGGTCAGCGCCACCGGTCACCCCTCTCGGCGGGTGTGATCCCGCCGCCCGGCGTGCGGGCCGGGCGGCGGGAGATCTACGGGGCCGGTCAGCCCAGCCGGGTACGGGCCTCGGTGATCGCGACCTGCTCGGCCGGGGTGGCACGCTGCCGGGCGCCGACGTAGGCGATGACGCCGTCACCGGACACCAGCCCGCCACCACTGCGGCGGGTACCCGACGCGGTCAGGGAGGCGTTCGCGACCCTGCGGCCGGTACGGGTGCCGGATGCCGCGCGGAGCTGGTTCGCGTCACCCTGGGCCAGGCCCCGGCCACGACGCCCCGGCCTGCTACGAGTGGCCATGTCAGGCCCCCTCGTCGTCGCGGTGGACCCGGGACACGTCGGGGCCGCCGCCGTAATCGAGGCCGACCCGGGCCGCGTCGTCCGGCGTCGGCCAGGTGGCCCGGACGTCGAACGCCGAGTCAGGCAGGCCGGCCGCAGCTTCGGCGGGCGGGTCTCCGGCTTCCGGGTAGGACGGGCCGTACCACTGCCCGCCGGCCCCGTCCTCGTCGCGGATGTAGACGTTGGCCGCGAGCTTCCGCCGGGCCCGGGATGGGGTGGTGGGCTTGCTGCTGGTCGCCATGCTCAGACCTCCGTCAGCTCGTGACCGTGGCGAGGAACGTCAGGTCGGGGTTCGCGATCCACGGGAACCCGACGCCGGCGACCTTGGTCCAGATCGCGACCGGGTCGGTGGTCTTGTCGACGACCACGGCCAGGCCGGGGGCGTCCGGACCGGCGATGGTCCCGGCTTCGACGAGCTCGAGGGACTCGGCCGTGGGCCCGACAAAGAAGTTCCCGAGCGGCTCGTCGGCAGGCGGCACGAACAGGATCTTGTTCGCGTTCGTGAGCCGGGTCTTCGTCCCGGCGCGGCGGGTCTGCGAGTCGAACGTGATCAGCGGCGGCAGACCGTAGCTGGCCAGCGCGGACTGCAGGCCGTCGATCGTGACCCGCGCCGGCCCACCGGACGGCATCTGGAGCACGCTCTTGATCTGGTTGTTGACCAGCAGGCCACCGAGCACCTTGGACGTGGCGATGATCCCGGCGGGGGCCACACCCACATCGGTGATGTAGGTCTCCTGCCAGGTCAGCAGGTCATCGATCGGCGTGGCCGTCGCAGCGTTCGCCGAGGTCCACAGGGTGGAAGCGGTGACAGTGTGCCCACCGGCCCGGCCGTAGGACACGGTTTGGATCACCCGGTCCGTGGTCTCGGTCATGGTGATCGCCGCGTCCCACAGGGCGTCGGCACGCAGCCGCGCCCACCGGGCGGCGATGCTGCGGGCGTGCCGCTCGGCGTCCCGGTAGATCGCGTCGATGATGACCTGCGCGTCGCCACCGACCCGGCCGAGACCGACGGCCTTGATCCGCTCCTCCTCGCCGACCCGCGACTTCCGGGAGATGGGCGGGATCTCGAAGCTGACCCGACGGGCACCCTGACGGCCGACGATCTGAGACTCCGTGTCCCAGGCTCGGATCACCGCTTCGTCTTCGTCGGTGAGGTCGGCCATGACCGCGCGGAGGTCGACCTCGACGGTCATCTGGGTGGGGAGGAGCTGCGAGAGCAGACCCCACTGGTTCCGCTCGGCTTCGATGAAGACGCCGCGGGCGTAGCCGGTGACTTCGGCGAGATCGACCAGGTCGTGAAGGATCGCCATGGGTCACAGCACCTTGAAGTGGGAGAGGAACTGGATGACTGCGGCCTCTACGGCGGAGACGGCGGTGAGGTCCGTCGGGAACGTGGTCGCGACGGAGTCGAGCGCACCGGGCGTGGTCGCGGAGCTGCCGGTGCCCTGGGGGACCTTAGCCGCGACGATCGCGCCACGCCACAGCAGCGCAGCCGGGGAGTCGGCGCCGGCGGTGACGAGGCCGCCGTTGGTCAGGTCGATCGTGGCCAGTAGGAACCCGACGGGAAGCTGTGTGCCGTCCGAGGCATCGCTTTTGTAGGGCCCGTACTTGCCGCTGGCGGTGACCTTGCCGAGCACGGTGCCGGATCGCACGATCAGCCCCGGGAACGGGGTGCTGCCGAACAGGCTGTAGTCCAGCGTGATCGAGATGGGGTATTGGGTGCCGTCAGCGGAGCGGAGCCAGGAGTGGTCCTCGGGCTTGCTGAACGTCTGACTGTTGGGGTTGAGGTTCAACGGTCCCTCCGGGACGCGGTAGATGGTCATCGCGTCCCGCATGCGGAGGGCGGGTCCTCAGTCCCAGCTCAGGCCCTGGGTGGCCGTGTCCCGATCAGAGTAGCTGATCAGGTGCGACGGTAGTCGAACACGGGTCGGGTGCCTTCGAGGGTCATGCCGGCGGGCCGCTTCTCGGCGGCCTGCTGGGCACGGGCGATGCCGGCAGCGATGCCTCCCCCGCCACCCTGCCCACCACCGCGCGGGCCGGGCCCGGGGTCACCGGCGGCGCCACCAGCCGCGGCACGCTGACCGAACAGGCCGGGGAACTGCGTCTTCACGCCGGCGACCGCCGCGGCGATGGTGGCCGTGTCCGCGCCCGGCTCGGCGTCGACCAGGCGGGCCACACGGGCGAGCGCGGTGTCCCGGTCGGCTTCCGCTTCGGGGAGGGCGACACCGGCGACGAGTAGGGCGCGCTCAACAGCGGCGGCATGCCGGGCCTGTGTGGCTTCGGCGCGGGCGGTGTCCGCGTCTCGTAGGGCCTGCTCTCGGGCTTCGGTCGCGCGCTGGATCTCGCTCTTGTCGGCGTCGGCGCGCTGCTGGTGCGCCTTGATGATGTCGGCGGCTTCGGTGACGGACACGCCGAGCTGGTCGGCGAACGCCTGCTCGGCCGCCTTCCGACCCTGGGCCTTCTCGCGGGCGGCGATGCGGTCGAGGTCGGCCTGGGTGAACGTGCGGCCCGCGTCGCTGCTGCCGGCGGCGGTGCCCTGGTCGGTGCCGGTGCTCTGGTCGTCGGTCACTTCTGCTGCGCTCCCTTGTCCGCACTCTGCGGGGGCTGGTTGGTGGCCGGCCCGGGCTGACCGGGCGGTGTCTGCTGCGGAGGCATGCCAGGTGCGGGCATGCCCTGCGGGGGCTCAGGGGGCGGGCCGGACAGGTCAGGCAGGTCGCCGCTGTGCAGCAGCTCCCGCACCGCTTCCTCATCGCCGGTGGCGTCGAGCAGGCGGAGCGCCGCGGCGTAGTCCTGGCGGCGGATGAGCCGGACCATCTCCTGAGCGTCGTCGACGTCGAACCCGGCGCCGATGAGGATCCCGGCGGCGAGCTCGAGCGGGACGAGCGGTGTGTCTCCGGGCCCACCGATGAGCTTGCGGACGAGGTCGACGGCGGCCGCCTTGTCCTGCGGGAGGAACGAGCCGAACGCCAGCTGTGCGGGGACGTCGACTGCGGGGACGCCTTTGGCCCCGCCGGCGAGGGACATGCGGCGCTGGAAGGTGTAGAGGAGCTCGTACTTGTCGCCGCGGGCGAGCCGCATCTCTTCGATCATCGGGCCGAGCGGGCCCATGCCGAGCGCGAGCGTGATCCCGGATGGGACGTCGGACGGGGCGACCTTGCCGAGGAGCGCGGCCGGGGTCCGTGCGTTGACGGACATGCGGTCTTCGAGCCGCTCGGACTGTTTGATCAGCGCGTCGAGTGAGCGGCTGGTGTCGATGATGGTGGCAGCGCCGTCGCCGACCTCGAGGACTTCGCCGGGGGCGTAGGCCAGGCGCTCCCCTCCGAGACTGGCACCGGAGACGATGACGACGGGTTTCGCGGCGGTGGCGCCGGCGGCTTGGATGTCGGTGTCGGTCTGACTCAGGTCGTCGAGGACCTGCGCGACGGCGCTGATGGTGGGTTCGCCCCAGCCGTCGCCGTCGTCGATCGTGTTGGTGATCGACACGACCGGCACGAAGTCGATGCCGAGGTCACGGTCCCTGACGAGGCCGTCGTCGTCAGCACGGTAGGTCGCGGTGTCCGGGTCGAGGTCGTCGATGGTCTGCCCGCGGGCGCGGTCCAGGGTGAACGTGGCGTCGGTGAGGTAGCAGATCTTTCGGGTCGGCTGGTCACGCCACGGGTAGGTGCGCTCGGCGCCGTCGTCTGCGTCGCGCAGATCCCACGTGATCCGCCGGATGATCGTCCGGTTCTGCGGGTCGTCGATCTGCCAGGCGATGTGCACCCGGGACGGGAACTCTTCGTCGTCGTCGCGCCAGGCAGGGAAGTACATGCCCGGGTCGTAATCGCGCAGCCGGACCCGGGTGGCGGTCGGATCCCAGCCGAGGGTGTAGATCCCGTTGCCGAGCTTGACGGCGCGCCGCTCGGTGCGGTGGAGCTTGAGCGGGCCGCGTTCGGCTTTCCACCAGTCCCGGTACCAAGTCTGCGCTGCTTCGAGCTGGGCGCGTGTGGCGTCGGTGTCGTCGTCCCCGGTGGGCTTCTTCTCCGCACCAGGGACGATGATCGTCTGCTTGTCGCCGAGGACTGCGGCCATGACGACCCGGTTGAGGAGGTGGGCGTCTCCGTACTCGCGGACGTCGCTGACCTCGCCGCCGAGGGCTTCGCGGAAGCGGCGGGCGGTGTTGCGGTCGTACGCCTCGAGGAGGTGGTAGCCGGTGAGGCGGCGGTGGTTTTCTTCGCCGGTCCACAGCGGTGGGCGCCAGGCGGCGGACTTGGGGGCGGCGAGTCCGTCGCCCATCGCCTGCTTGAAACCGAGGAAGGACCAGACGTCGAGGATCAGTTCCTTGACGATCCCCACGCGCGCGGCCTCCCGGGTTGCTGTCCGTCTGCGGATGATCGTAGCGTAACCCTAAACCTGGGCTTTAACGCCCGATACACTTCCATTATCGGGCCCCAGAACGGCGGTTATCCACAGGTTACGGACACGTGGCGTTCCGGAACGTGACGGTTCAGCGGGACGCGAGACGCCGGTCCCCGACCTTGCTCTTGCGCACCTGATGCCCGAGTCGGAGCACCCATGAGATGCCCGTCACAACGGCGTCCATCCGGTCGGGGCTGCTGTCCTTGTCTCCCACCCACGAACACATTTGATCTTCAAGGTCGGCATGCTCGCCGTGGTGCCACACCCGACCCGCCTCGTACAAAGCGGCGATCGGCTCGGCACGGATCCGTTTCCCGTCCCGGGCGTGCACCCGCACCACGGCAGGCATCGACATGCCGCGGGTCCGCCGTTCCTTCTCCAGCGCCTGCCATGCGGTGCGGAGCACGAACGCTGTCATCTGCCCACCCTGGTTGTCCTCGACGACGAGCGCGTCGGCCTGGTGGTCGATGGCGGCGAGGCAGGCCGCGCGTCCCCATCCGGCGGGGGTGTCGTGGCAGGTCCGGTCGGCGAGCACGAACGCGTCGTCTCGCCGGTCGCCGGTGCCGCGGGCGGTGACGACGATGCCGGTGTCGTCCGCATCGTCCCCGTCGGTGATCGCAGGGTCGACGGACACGGCGACCACGCCGAGCGTGCCCATGTCGGCTTCGTTGCACCAGCGGAACCACGCCCGTTTGAACACCGCTCCTTCCGGCGCTGCGGGCCGCTGCTGGTACAGCGCGTTCCACGACCGGCCACCGAGGGACTTCCGGGTACGCAGGTCTGCGGCCAGGTCGTACCGCTCCGGCCACAGCGGCTCACCGCGCGGCCGGCCGAGCAGGTCATCATCGCGCTCGGCGAGCTCGGGGAGGGTGAGCACCCGCCACTCGTCGGCCTCGCGGGCCAGGATCCGGCCACCAAGATCATCTTCGTGCCAGCGTGTCTGGATCAGTACCACGGCGGCACCGGGGTGCAGTCGGGTACTGGCTACGTCGGTGAACCACTCCCACGTCGACTTACGGATCGTCGGGCTGTCTGCGTCCTTCCGGTCTTTCACCGGGTCGTCGATGATCAGGAGGTCTGCGCCCTTACCGGTCAGTCCACCGCCGATGCCGACCGCGACCAGTCCGCCGTCCTGCCCGTCGATGTCCAGCCGGTTCGCCGCGCGGGAACCCGGGCGCAGCTTGATGCCGTGGTCACCGCTGGCGAGCTCGTCTCGGATCCACCGGCCGTGCTCCTCCGCCAGACCGGCCGCGTACGAGGCGATGACGACCCGGCGTTCGGGGAAGCGGCGCAGATACCAGAGCGCACCCCACCGCGCGGCCCGTCTCGACTTTCCTCTTCGAGGTGGCATGAAGAGGGCTACCCGGTCTGTGCGCCTTTCGGCGATGTCGACGAACGCGGAGTCGATGAGGTCGAGGTGACGAGCCTGCATCTCCCTGCCGCGGGTGATCCGTGCGGCAAGGGCCCCGGGTGACGGGTCTTCCGTCTTGGGGCGCTCCTGCTCGGCGGCGTCGACCTGGGCGCGGAGTTCCCGTTCCCGGCGGAGCAGGTCCAGGCGCCGCTCAAGCAGACTGGTCGGCTCGGTCATTCGCGGCCAACTGGGCCTCCAGGCCGGCGATCTCGGATTCGATCTGCCCGATCGTCCGTACCTCGGATTTGGTCGGGGCGTCCAGACCGAGGAGCCGAGCGCGCCGCTCCTCAATCCTGACGATCATCCCGATGGCGGCCAGCGTCGGCCCGTCGTCGCGGACGGGCACGCCATCGTGGAGCACGACCTTGCCCTGGGAGACATGGATGTGCTCCCGGGCGAGAACCTCATGGGCGGTGACGAGTAGGCCGTCGAGCCGCTCTGACTGCTGCGCCCGCGCCTCGTGCACGGCCTCTGCCGGGATGGCGGCCAGGGCGTGTTGCCAGATCTGGTGTGCGCGCTGCCGGGTGATCCCGTACCGGTCGCCGATCGTGGCAAACGGCATGCCTTGGTTGCGGAGCCGGAGGATCTCGTCGGCGCGTCGCTGGCCTTCCTCGCTCATCGCCACCGTGCACCTCCGGCCTGCTGGTCCGTCAACGATCCATGGTCAATATTGACATGGCCAGGTCAGGCGTGGTCTCCGTCCGGGTCGATGCCGAGCATCCGGGCGAGGTGGCCGAGCACGGCGTCCTCCGGTGCGATGCAGGCAGTGCCGAGTGTGGCTCCGTCACTGGATGCCCAGTCGAGGAGTTGCCGGGCGCCGGCGCAGAGCGTGAGGACGGCGGCCGGGTCCCAGGTGGCGATGTGGTTGGGCCTACCGGACCCGACTGTTACCTCAGCGACCGGTATGAGCTCTCCACGTGGGGATGCCCACCAGATGTCGCCTTTAGCTGCGATCCAGTGGGCGCGCGGGTCTGCGTCGAAGTCGTAGGGACGGCCGTGGATCATGCCGATGGCGAGTTCGGCGTCACGTTCGAGCTGGTCGACCCGTTCGAGGATCGCCGCGCGCAGGTCGGTCACAGCAGGCCGTCCCGGACGTCGCGGTACACGCTGTCGATGATCACCTGTCGCGGGTTCGGGTGCACCGGGGCCAGGGCGGGGGCGCGCTGTCGGTAGAGGTCCCAGCGCCGTTCGACTTCGGTGGCGGCCGCGGTCATGTGCTTGCTGTCGGCGGTGCCGCTGATGCTCATGAGGCGCATCCAGGCGGCGGCTTCGTTGAGCTGGTCGGCTACGGCTTGGCGGGCTGTGGGGCTGGAAAGTGCGGCGCGCAGGTCAGGCATCGGTCTTCTCCTTGGTGGGCGTCCGGCCGTGGGCGCGCATCCATTCTTCGACGTCTTCGGCGAGCCAGATCTTGCCGACTTTCAGTGTGTCGACGGGGTCAGGGAAGCCGAGCTTGGGGTCCTTGATGATCGCGTGGACGCGGGCGGCGCCGACTCCTAGCGCGGTGGCGATTTCGCCTGCGGCCATGAGGCGTAGGGGCTTGGTCATGAGTCCAGTCTAGTGGACGAACTGTCTCCTTGTCTGTTGGTCACATGTTGTGGTGGATAGGTAGACCACAAGACAGGTCGTCTACTACTGTCCTAGGTGTCAGCACGACGGACCACACCACGGGGAGCCGAAATGACCGCCACCACCGCTCACACCACCTGCGGTCGCTGCGGTCGGGCGCTCCGTACCGCCGAGTCTGTCGCCCGCGGCTTCGGCCCCACCTGCGCACGCAAGGCGGCCATCGAGGCCACGCACAGCGCGACGCAGGTCGCGGACGCGGTCGAGCTGGTCGAGCTCGGCGGCGTCATCCCGCTGCGCGGCCGCCGCGTGTGGCTGACGGTCGGGCACCGCGGCGAGGTCTACCGGACCGCGGTGACCGGGCAATGCAACTGCCCGGCCGGGCTGGTCGGTCGTCGCTGCTACCACGCGGCGGCGGTGGCTCTGCGGGTCGGTGGCCGGCGGCCTGTCCGCCGGGTCGCGGTCCCGATGCCGACCGTCGCCTACGTCGCTGCTGCCTGACCGGCCCGGCCACCGATCCCCACCACGAGAGGACATGATCATGCGCGAGCACCTCGTTGAGATCTACCGCCAGACGCTGACCGCGGCGCTTGCTACTGGGGGGCGTCGCTACGACTGGGAGGCCGCCCGGGACACGGTGGTGGTGATGACCGACGAGCAGCTGATCCGGTTGATCGGGATGGCCGGTGAGCTGTACCAGCTCGCCGCCTGACGTCCCGCCTCGACTTGCCCCCGCCGTGCGCGGGGGCTTCGTCGTGTCCGGGTCAGGCGGCCCAGTTCCACACTTTGCTGATGATGGTGTCGAGGTCGTCAGGGTTGATCATCCAGCCGTGTCGGGTCCACTGTGCGGGGAGGAGCTGGCCTTCGATCAGCGCGACGATGACGCGGGGTGCGACTCGGACGCGTAGTGCTGCGTTGCCGAGTGTGAGCTGGTTTCGGTTCATGTGTCCCCCCGGACGTGGCTGTGTTCGCTGGTGTGGTAGGGGAGCTTCCGTCCTGGTGGGGGGGGCTGTCAGGTGGGGTTGCCGGGTGTTGTTGGGGTGTTGCCGTGTGGCGTCGCGTGGCTGTCCGGGGCGAGTGTTTGCCCGGGGTCAGTCGCTCGGGCTGGTCTCGGCCGGCACGCCGGCGCGGTCGAGGTGGGCGATCAGCTCGGCGGGGCCGATCTTGCGCTGGTCTGGGTTTACGTACCGCCACCGGTCGCGGGCGAGCTGCCGTACCCGTTCCACGGCCGCCTCGGCGTTGCGTGCGCGTACGCCGTACTGGTTGGCTTGGTCGCCGCAGCAGCTGGTGGATTCGATCCACAGCAGCTCGTCGGCGCGCTTCTCGGCTGCCTGGGCGAGCTGGTAGGCGGCTTGCCGTTCTACCTCGGCCTGACGGACGTGCCCCTTCAGGTCGGCGACCCGGGCGCGGAGCTGGTGCACCTTGGCCTCGGCGGAGTCGTTGCGGTATTGGTCGGCCGGCTGGAGGTAGGAGCCGATGCCGATGCCGAGATCGGCGGCGGCTTCGGCCAGCGCGGTTGTGAGGCTGTGGTACATGCCGCGGGGGATCTCGTCGGTGGCGATGACGACCACCACGGGCTCGCGCGGCTCAGGTGTCGGCACGGGTGGCCTCCTCGGCGGGCGTGACGCACCGGTCCAGGTCGGGCTGGTAGTGCTCGGTGCCGTGGGTGCAGGCGGGCCGGTAGGGGTGCGAGCTCAGGTAGGCCCAGTGGTAGCGGGCTTCGGTTGTGTGGGTGGGACAGACGGCGCTGTTCTGTCCGTCGGGGCTCCAGATGATGTGGCTGGTGGCGGCGGCTCCGCAGGGTCCGGGTCCTATCCAGCGGCTGCAGACGGCGGGTGGTGCTTCTTCGCCGGGGCGGACCTGTGGCGGGGTGGCGGTGCTCATGGCTCCAGCACTCCCAGCGCGGCGCCGCACCGGCACCGCTGGACCCACGTGCGGCTGAGCCCGGCGGGTGTGGCGGTGAGGGCGGCGGCCGGGTGGGTGCCGTCGCACACGGGCGTGGCTGCGGGTGCTGGCCGTGGGCGGCGGACACGGGCGACGAAGGCGATCACACGGGCCTCGCGAGGAGCCGGCACCCGATGGTGGTCATGTTCCGGTTGCGCACCGCCCGGTACGTGACGAGCAGATCGCCGCGGGACGGCATGCCCACGGCGAGCATGTGCGAGACGACATAGAGCACGCCTTCCTGCTGTGGGGGCAGGTCGGTGACGTGGCTGTACTCGACGAGCTCGATCTGGAGGGTTCCGAGTCCGTCGATCTCGTAGGGCTGGCTGCCGAGGTCGATCTCACCGATGCGGGCGGGTGGTCCGTCGGGTGCGGGGATGACGTGTCGGGTCCACTGGTCGATGTCGTGCTCGTCGATCTGGTCGGGGGTGTCGGACCACATGAGGCGGATGTCGTGCGGGGTGCAGTTCGCAATCTTGTGCATGGGTCAGGTCCGTTCCGTCGTGTCGAGCGCGTCCAGCACCTCGGCGGCCATGCGCCGCCAGATGCCGGACGTGGTGGGCAGGCAGGTCAGGAAGGCTCGCAGGTCTTCCCGTGCCCACCGTCCGGGCTGGCTGGCCAGGACCTCGTGCCAGCAAGGTCCGTACTGCCAGCGCAGCCGGTCCCGCGCGGCGGCGGGCGGGTTGTCGCGGTGGGCGGGGCACCAGTGCTCCCCGCGGGACGGGTCCGTGGTCCATCCGGTGGCGCTGGCCTTGCCCTCCATGACGGCTGCGGCGTCGTAGGTGGCGTCGCATCCGGGGTGGTCGCAGGCGCGGATGGTGCCCTCGGTGGCGCTCACGGCTGTCCGTCCTGCCACTTGGTGGTGATCACGCGGCGCCAGATGTGGCGGATCGGGAAGCCGTTCATCGTCGTCCGGTCGCATGGGGTTGTCCTGGGCGCGCGGGTGTCGAGGTCCCAGCAGTGGTGGATGTCGTCGCGGTCGCCGTACTGCTCACGGCCGGGAAAGTCGCCGAGGACGTGGCCCCACTCGATGCGCTCTTCGGCGATCGGTTCGGGCTGCGGGGCCGGGGTGTCGACGGGGCGGAGGTGGGCGCGGCCGGTCACAGGATGCCTGCCCCTCGGGCGATGGCGACGAGCACGATGCCGGCGGCGGCCAGGTAGACGGCCGTGCCGAACAGGCCGACGCCGGTGCGTAGCTCGCCGGTGCTCGACTCGGCGACCAGGGCGGTCTGGTCGCAGTCGCAGGCGACGGTGACGGTGGCGCCGGGGGTGGTGCAGATCCCCCACGCCAGGGCGGCTTGTACTTGGGCGTCGACGGCGCCGAGTGCCTCGTCGGTGGGTGCGGTGAGGGTGACGGCGAGGGTGTGCTCAGGCACGGCGCTCCGCCTCCGTTTCGGGGACGTGGCCGAGCCAGCGGAGCAGGGCGCGGCGGACGTCGGCGGGGATCTCGTCGGGGCTGACCCGGTGGCCCTGCGGGTCGCCGGGGGTGATCGCGGACCACTGGATGGTGATCTCGGCGGCGGTGAGTTCGCCGGTGCTGGTGTCGGTGTAGGTGCGGACGCCTTCGACGCGCAGTTCAGCCACGCCCGTCTCCCTCGGCGCTGGTCTCGGCCGGGGCGGGCTCCGGGCGGCGGACGGTCAGCTCCTGGTCGGCCTCGTAGTCCAGCCGCCATCCCTCCTCGGTGCGGAGGGTGGTGACGGTGGTGGCCGTGTGCACGGTGCGCCAGGCGCCGGCGTACTCGATGCGGTCGCCGGGGCGGAGCTGGTCCGCGCGGACGGTGGTCTCCTGCTCAGGCACTGGTCTGCTCCTCGCTGGTCTCGGCCGGGCGGAGCTTGCCGCTGGCGATGTCGGCGGCGATCTTCGTGTGTTCGGCGCGGGCGGTCATCTCGCTGCCGATGTTGTGGCCGACCCACCGGCAGGTGTCGCAGCGCCAGCTGACGCGGAGCCACTGGTCACGGCTGATCTCGATGTCGTGGTCGGCGTCGGTGGTGTCAGGCACTGGTCTGCTCCTCGCTGGCGGCCAGGGCGTCCGCGCCCGGCCAGCCGCAGGTGTCGCACGGCAGTTCCGCGTGGATCACTGGGCAGGCCATCCACGCCCGTTCGAGTTCGGCGCGGGTGGTCGTGTCGTCCGTGGTGGCCTGCGGGATCTCGACCCAGCCCGGGATCCGGAGGAGGCCCTTGTCGTCCGGGACGGGGACCTCGGTCCAGCCGATGCCGTCCACGTCGCCGTCGTATGCGACCTGCCACCAGCGGTCGCCGTCGGTGGCCCAGACGGTGATGAACGGCCAGGGGGTGTGCGCGGCGTACAGGGCGGCGCGGGTGACGGGCCCGTCCTGGTCGTCGAGGCCGTCGGCGGCCTGCTGCCGGGCGCGCTCCTGCTCCATCACGTGCAGGTAGTCGGCGGTGCGACTGGCGACCTGGTGGGCGAGGTCGTGGGCGTCCAGCTCGGCGATGATCTCCCGGGCGAGGGCCTGGCCGTAGGGCTCGCTGGCCGGTTCGCGGCGGTGCATCTCGATGGCGGCGTCGATGACGTCGATCTCGGACGCGATCGTGGCGACCGCGGCGGCCAACCCGACGTGGGCGTAGTTGGCGGCGAACGAGCCGGCGACGGTGACGGTGGCGGTCACATCTCGGGGGGCTGCGGCGGTGGCTGGGTTGCTGGTCTGGGTCTGGTCGGTCACGGGGTCTCGGTCTCCTCGGTGGTGTCGGGGTTGTCGTCGGGGCACCAGCAGGGGCCGTCGTCGCCGTCGTGGAGTGGGCACCAGTCGCCGGGTTCATTGCGGTCGGCGTACTGCCAGTGCGGCACGACGGGGCCGCCGTGCCGCCCAGCTGCCCCGTGGGCGGCTTCTCCGGCGTCGCTGGTGTCTTCGGGTGGGAATGCGGCTTGCGTGGCGTTACGGGCCTCCCAGCGCTTCCATGCGCGGCGGGCGGCCCGGTTGCCGTCGGCCTTCGGCTCGGCGGCGGGTGCGATGCGGACGCGGCGGACGGTGCGCCGGCCGCTGCCCGGCAGACCCCGGCTCACCGGGACGCCATCGCCGCGCGGCGCAGTTCGGCGGTGCCCAGCGGGGTCAGCTCCGCGCGGTTCGGTGCGTGGCCGCGCGACCAGCCGGCTTCGTCGCCGTCGGCTTCGGCGACCCACCACAGGTCGGCGGTGGTGTCGTGGGCCCAGACGGTGGCGTCACCGAAGACGTCGCCGTGGATGTACAGGTCTGCGCGGATCGGCGCGGGGTCGGTCATCGGTTTGCTCCTTGGTAGCTGGTGCAGCCGCAGTCGCGCACCCCGCAGTGGGCGGCGCTGGGGTTGCGGTGGCGGTGGACGGTGGTGCTGTGGTCGCAGCCCTCGCGACCACAGCGGGTGCCGAGCGGGGCGAGGAGGTCGCGGAGCCGGCGGAGGGCGGCGTCCCGGGTGCGCTCGTCGGCGGGTGGCGGTGGCGGGAGCTTCCGTGGGACGTAGCCGGGCGGCGGGCCCATCTGGTGCTCGTCGCGGCCGGTCATGCCGACGGCCCTTCGGGTGCCCGCTCGGGATCCGTGAGACGGATCGCCCGGCCGACCCACCGTGCGAGAGCGCAGGTCCCGTCGAGAGTGATCGTGGAGCCGGCGAGGAACCGCGAGACCGTGGAGACCGACATGCCGGTTTCGCGGGCGACCTGGCGGAGCGATGCGCCGGTGAGGTCCATCCGGAGCTGGACGGCGCGGGCGAGCTGGTCGAGGAGCGTGTCCGCGTTCGGGTCGGAGTGGTGCGCGCTCATGGCTGGTCCACGCGGGTGATGCCGGCGGGCAGCTCGGGCTGGCAGCCGGGGCACCGCGGCTCGCCGACGGCCGGGTTGATCACGCGGTGCCCGCAGCCTGCGCAGGGCGCCCAGTCGGGGCGGCGCTCGGCGGGCTCGGCCTCGAGGGCTGGTGCCGGGGTGGCCGCGGGCTCCGGGGCTGGGCGCTTCCGGTGCTGGGCGGCCTGGGCGCAGGTCGCGAAGTGCGACGTCCAGCGCGGGCCCTCGAGCGGCGTGCCGACGGCGTGCACGGTGGCGATGACAGGCGCGGCTTCCCGGAGGATGGCGGCACCGCCGGAAAGGGTGACGTTCCCGTCGGGAGTGGGCTCGGCGTCGATCGGGATGGCCTTGCCGGTCTCGGTGCGGGCCCATCGGATCTTGGCCTGGCACGACCGGCAGCGGGACGTGGCAATGGTGGTCATGCGCCACAGCTCCCGAATCGATCAAGGTAATAATATTTTCCGGCCGTCGCGGTCATGCGGTCTGGCCTGCACTTTCGGTGGCGGGTTTCATAAATCCGACCGGGCCCGAGGGCTTGATCGACAGCGGGCGGTGGTCGCGGATCAGTCCGATCGGGGTGGGCCGGGCCGGGAGTGCGTCCCGTGCGGCAGCGGCACCGCGCTGGTTGCGGTTTGCCTGCTCGTTGCGTTCGGCCTCGAGGCGTGCCGCGTGGACCCGCTGGCGGGCTTCGAGCCGGCGTCGGCGGGTTTCGGACGGCGGGATGTGGATCAGTTCGCCGGTCTCGAGGTTCACCTGGGTCGAGCTGCCGTCGGGCACGTTGGCCGGGTCCCAGACGGCGGCGCTGGCGACGAACGGGCGGGGCCGGTCGTGCGGGCCGGGCAGGGGGGCGTCGAGCGGGTCGAAGTCGTCCGCGCTCCCGAAGGTGGCCATCAGGCGGCCTCGCTCTCGCGGGTCTCGGGCCGGGGCCGCCACGTCGTCGGCTTGCGGACGGCGCGCTCGGCGCCTGCGCGGTCGTCGGCCATGCGGGCGGCGAGCTGGTCGAGCCAGGCGGCGTAGTCGTCCTCGTCCGTGAGCTGGTAGATCCGCTTCCGGGGCTTGGTCGGGGTGGTGTTCGCGGCCCAGCGGGTCAGCTCAACCGCGGCATCGGTGGCGGCGGCGGTCATGACAGCCACCCGGCCAGGTCGAGCTCGAAGAGGTGGACCGTCATGAGGTCCTTGACCTCGTCGAACGTGAGGTCGACCAGCCGGCGGCGCAGGTACTTCTGCGCGTAGAAGTCGACGATCTCCGGGCCCACGAAGTGCGTGGCCTGGTGGAACGCGAGCTCGTCGGCGGCGATCTCTTCGGGGCTCACTGCTGGGCCGCCATCATCGATTCGAGGGCACGGAGCGCGGCCTGCTTGGTCGCCTCGGAGCTGACGGCCTCGCCGCTACCGGGATGGCGGGCGATCTCCAGCCGGGCGATACGGAGCGCCTCGTCCGGGTCCTGCTCGGCGCCGTAGTCGCGGAGCTTGTGGCGCAGCGCGGCCTGCCCGAACCGGCTTTCGATCCGGGCGTTGCGGGGCAGGAGCCACCGGGCGTCGTCGCCGAGTTCGGCGATCACCTGGTCGAGCCGTGCCGTGCTGTCGCCGCGGGCGGCGCGGAGCTCGGCGGCCCGCTCGAAGGTCTCGGCGTCCTCCGGGTCGGGGACGGCTTCGAGTGCCGGACGGGGTGCCGGAGGAAGCGCGGTGACCTCGCGGCGAGCGGTGAGGATGCCGCCGGGGGCGAGGGCACGCTGTTCGAAGGCGGCGACCTGCGCCCGGTAGGCGTCACGCCAGTCGTAGCGGTTGATGTTGATCGCGTTCTCGATGCCGCCAACGGCTTTGATCGTTGCCTCGGTGGCCGGGTGGATCTTCGGTCGGCTGTCCGGGTCGGGCTGGCACCCGGGCCGGGCGCGCTGGTACCAGTTCCACAGCTCGATGGCCTGGGTCTGCGCCGTGGCCGTGTCGGGCGGGAGAACTCCGGCGCTGGCGGCGCCGTACCGGCGGACATCCGCCGGTGTGATCCACCGGCTTTCGGTGGCGTAGTAGGTGTGCACGGCGTCGGTGGCGACGCGGGTGGGGATCTCCTGCATCTGGACGGCCCAGACGGCGAAGACGACCTTCTGCCGGTCCTTGGACCCGAACCCGGGCGAGTAGGCGTCGATCAGTTCGAGGAGCTCGACGAGGTCGGTGTCGTTCATGCCGTCCGTCCTTCGACGATCTTGTCGGCGGGGAAGGGGAAAACGCTGGTCTGCGTGTAGGGGTCCGCGTTCGGCGGCGGGGTGGTGCCGTTCTTGGCTGCGAGGTCGGCGCGGAGTTCGGCCCATCCGGCTTGGCGTTCGGCGGCGGCGCTCACGGGTCGGGCCTGCTGCCCGCCGGACCGGCTGCCGCCGAACCGCGGCGAGTTCAGGACCCAGGTGATCCACGCCCGGTCCCAGACCTCCCAGCGGGTGCCCTTGCCGATGTGGTGGTTCTTGAAGTGCTCGAACATGTCTTCGACCGCAGCGGGAGGAACGCCCTTCTTGATCGCGTAGTTGCGGCGGCCGTCGGTGAGCGCGAAGTCCTCGGGCATCCGGGTGGCGCGGGCTGCCTGCTCGGCCTTGGTGCGGCGGGGCCGCTTCGGCTTCGGGGTCGGCACCGGCGGTGCCGCGGGGGGCTCGTCGGGAAGCAGCGAGGTCTGACCGTCGTCGTCCGCCGTGTGTGTCTCGGCGTGCTCGCGCGCCATAGACGGTTCAAAGGACGGTTCAACAGGACGGTTCAAGGGTGGTTCATTCCTTATAAGGGGCGGCGTCCCCGGGGACAGGTCACTTACGTCCCCGGGGACAGGGGTGGGGGTGTCCCCGGGGACAGGGGTGGGGTGACCCTGGGGACAGGTCAAATCGTCCGGAGAGGTGTCCCCGGGGACAGGGGTGTCCTCTGCGTCAGGGGTGGCTGCGGCCTCTTCGGCTTTCTTCTGCGCGGTCCGTTCCCGGCTGGCCTTCCGGCCCTTTCGCTGCGCGAGCTTCTCCGGCTTGTTCGGGTCACGGCGCTTCTCCAGCGCGAGCGTGTAGACCTTCGGCCGCTTGCCCTCGGGGAGGTGGTCGACCAGCTCCTGCTCGCCCATGCGGATCAGCCCGAGGTCGAGGAGGTCGTCGAGGTCCCACGCGATGGACCGTTCGGTCTTGCGGGCGTACCGGGCGAGGGTCTTGACCTTCGGGTAGGCGCCGCGGCCGTCGGGGCCGGCGTGGTTGGCGAGGCCCATCAGGGTCATGGCCAGGGACGCGGGGACTTCGGGTGCGTCGTTGAGCACCCAGTTCATCGCTTCGATGCTCACTCGACGCCACCGATGGTGACGGAGTCGACGTCGGCGCGTCTGCGGACGCGTCGGCATGGCAGAATCGGCATTGCACCGCTCTTTCTGAGTCGCATCAAAGGGGTGGTGCTGCGCGTCACCCGACGGGAATCGGGATGGCGCATCGCCGCGAGGCGGGTTCCCACCGGGCAGGCTCTAACTGCCCGGTGGGACACCTCGAAGACTTCCAACAGCTTACCCCGTACGGGGTCATTCCCGGCGTGCACCCGTGTTCCTTCCTGTGAACTCCGGCCCGCACACCGGCACCATCCCAACACCAGCCCTACCAGCCTGTTCGGGCACCGGAACCTGGCATTTAATGGCATTCCAAATACCCGGGGATGTACAACACCTGGGTCATTTCTCGATATCCCCCGAGTAGTCGTCAGGCCACCTCCGCCCGTTCCTCGGCCAGCCGGCGCAGGTATTCCGCCGGCCCCGTACGGGCCCGCTGACGCCGCGGGCGGGGCCCCGGGCTGCGGCGGTCCCGCTCGTACGCGGCCAGCTCCCGCTCGAGCAGCTCCCGGCGGGCCGCCTGCACCTCCGGCGTGTCCGCCCAGGCCGCCACCGCCGCCGCCAGCGCGGCCTCCCGGTTCCGGGCCCGCTGCGACCGCTGCCGGTTCCGCTCCCGACGGCACACCCGGGTGTCGTGCCACCACGTCAACTCCGGACGGCGATGCCCACCCGGCTCCACCGGCTCGGGACACGCCCCGCACGGCTGCGCCACGAACGCGGTCCGTCCCCGCGGCCGGCCATGCCCCGGCACCCGCCAGCCCGCCGCCAGCGCCGCGCCCAGCTCCCGGTCGAGCACGGCGAACCGCTCGTCGGGGGTGCGTCCGGGCGCGTCGGCGAGGGCCTGGCCCACGCGACCCAGCGCAGCCGCGGTCACGCCGCACCGGCCATGAGGACCCGGCCAACATGCTCGGCGACCTGCGGCACCACCGCGTTCCCCAGCCGCCCTACTCGACGTCCGTCCAGCCCTCCGGGAACCCCATCAGCCACTCGACGGCCTCGGGAGCAGGCCGCCACGAACCGG
>NZ_JALKFY010000160.1:0-264 GCF_023242985.1 Frankia sp. Mgl5
GGTGTGAGGTTGCCGTTCACCGACAGCATCAGCGCGGCGACGCCCGTCACCTGCGGCGCTGCGAGGCTGGTGCCGTTCGCGGGGCCATAGGTGTCCGAGCCCGGCGTCGTCGTGCCGGTGTTCGACGTCGACAGGACGTTGACGCCCGGTGCGCTCAGCGCGACATCGGCGCCGAAATTGCTGAACGATGCGCGGCGGCCCGTCGCGTCGGTCGCGCCGACGGTGATCACGCCGCGGCAGTTCGCGGGCTGGTCGAGCCCGGTC
>NZ_JALKFY010000161.1:0-264 GCF_023242985.1 Frankia sp. Mgl5
TGAAAGTAATTGCCCGCTACAAGGATTTCATCGCCTCCGGTTCCCAGCCGCCGTCATGGGACATTTCGATGAATCCGATCGCGGTAGAAGCGATGAAGTGGTATAACCCGTTGACAGCAGACCGCTTCCGCGAGCATCTCCAAGGGAAAGGGGCGATTATTGAAGCGGAATACGGAAAAGGCCGGATGATTTTACTCTCGCCTCACGCCGAATTCGGCACGTGCGGCACTTCTCCTGCCATGGAAGAGAACCCGAACTTTTTGC
>NZ_JALKFY010000162.1:0-263 GCF_023242985.1 Frankia sp. Mgl5
GAATATTATGGCGCCGGGCAAAAGCATCTATGCAACCCGACTGCATGGCACGTATGGAACAATGTCCGGGACTTCCATGGCCGCTCCTCAGGTGGCGGGAGCGGCAGCGTTGATCCTGGCAAAAAATCCGAAAATGACCCCGCTGGAGGTCCGACAGTTGCTTTATCAGACGGCAACCAATTTGGGTGAACCGGGTTGGGACCGGCGTACTGGCTATGGCCTGCTTGATATCAATAAAGCGCTCCATTCCAACTTGTCTGCTG
>NZ_JALKFY010000163.1:0-263 GCF_023242985.1 Frankia sp. Mgl5
GACTCCTACTTCCCCCAGATGAGCAATTCTCGCGCTAAAAGTATCGCCAGCCGCCGCTTCGACCGCTGCAGACAAAGCGCCGGACAGAATGACTTCCCCGGCTTTTAACGGCAGCTCAAATTCAGACAGTTTGTTCGCCAGCCATGCCACGCAGTTTGCGGGATTGCCTAATGCGGCAGCACCCACGCCCGTATTCATCAGCTCGCCGTTTTTATACAGCGCCATACCAGCCAAGCAGAGATCGATTTGATCCGGCGCTACAG
>NZ_JALKFY010000164.1:0-263 GCF_023242985.1 Frankia sp. Mgl5
GGTGCTAGGAGTAGGTCCGGTTGTCGGCCATGAGCTGGCGGCAAGCGATTTGATTGACAAGGTAGCTTTCACCGGCGGAACGGCGACAGGCAGAAGCATTATGCAGGCTGCAACCGGAAACCTGAAAAAAATCTCGCTGGAGCTGGGCGGCAAATCGCCCAACATCGTTTTCGCTGATGCAGATTTTGAGACAGCCGTCGAATTCGCGATGTTTGCCATTTTTGCCAACCAAGGGCAGGTATGCTCCGCAGGCTCCCGCTTGC
>NZ_JALKFY010000165.1:0-263 GCF_023242985.1 Frankia sp. Mgl5
TCCATTATCGTGCGCTCTCTACATGGCCCACGTATCTTCCTCCGTACTTCACGGCTAATCTGAAGGGTTACGCTCTTCTGCATGGCACATCGATGGCTGCGCCCAAGGTATCGGGAATCGCAGGCGTCATCAAGTCGGTTCATCCTGACTACAGTCCGTCCCGGGTAGCCGCTTTGATCCGGAAAACGGCTGAGGATTTGGGCAAGAAGGGGCAGGATAAGCTTTTCGGTTCTGGAGAGGCCAATATTTACAATGCGTTAAAG
>NZ_JALKFY010000166.1:0-263 GCF_023242985.1 Frankia sp. Mgl5
GTTCAATACGTTGTCCTTTCTTGGGATCGGCAGTTTACGTACGATATGCTAAATGACCTGTTTCAAGCAGCCTTGCGGGGGGCGGTTGTCATCGCCTCGAATCCGGATCGTACCTGCCCGTTGGAAGATGGACAGATCCCTGATACGGGCGCGTTGATCGGCGCATTAGAGGGAGCAACAGGCAGACCAATCGATTTGGTGGTCGGTAAACCATCTCCGATTGCAGCAGAGGCGGCGGTTCAACAGCTTGGCTTGGACTATAC
>NZ_JALKFY010000167.1:0-263 GCF_023242985.1 Frankia sp. Mgl5
TGTCTGGTTACCCCGACGAGATCGGCCAGCGGCGTCATCAGTGGCATGGTTAAAGCTGCTTCTCCGCTGCCGGAAGGAACGATGAAGCTCATGATCGTTTGCAACACCAGCATGCCAAACGCGCTTAAGGCAGCAGGCATATGTCCGATTGCAGAAGATGCATAGTACAAAATCGTATCCAGGATATGCCCTTCATTCAGTACAACCACGACAGCCCGGGCTACCCCGATAATTAATGCGCCGGCGATCAGGTCGGACGAGCC
>NZ_JALKFY010000168.1:0-263 GCF_023242985.1 Frankia sp. Mgl5
GTGATCGCCAGTGAACCGGTACCGGAAAGCGGCCGCAGCAGAGCGAGCGGAACGATCTGCTCAGGTACATGAAGCAGCGAGAGCACCGGCCGCATTGCCCGCAGCAGGAGATCCAGCGCACCCGATTCGCGGAACAGGGTAATCGCCACCATCATTGCGATCAAATGCGGAAGGATGCGGATGGTCGTTCCCAGTCCGCCTTTCGCTCCTTCAATAAACGTTTCGTAGACGGGAATCCGCTTCGACCAGCCGTAGACCAATAT
>NZ_JALKFY010000169.1:0-263 GCF_023242985.1 Frankia sp. Mgl5
CTGTACAACCGGCTCGCGCTGCTGCCCGAAAGCGAGCGCAATGCAGCCAGCGGCAGCGCGCCGCCGGCCGCGAACGCGTCGAACGGCGGCAGCGCCTCCACTTCGCCGCCCGCGACGATGCCGTAAGTGCGGCGGGTCACGCCGCCGTCACGCCATCACGCCGTCACCCCGTCACGTCGCGCAATGCGGCGTCCCAGTCGCGCGCGAACCGCTCGATGCCGAATCGCTCGCACGCGTCGCGTTTGGCCGCCGCGCCCCACTCT
>NZ_JALKFY010000639.1:0-3298 GCF_023242985.1 Frankia sp. Mgl5
GACCCGGTGAAGGTCACCCGCTCGGCGCTGCAGAACGCCGCGTCCATCACCGGCCTCTTCCTCACCATCGAGGTCGTCGTCGCGGACAAGCCGGAGCCCGCGGGCGCCGGCGGCGGTGCCGACGCGGCCGCCATGGGCGGCATGGGCGGCATGGGCTTCTGATCCACCCGGCGAGCCGGGCCACCCGGTGAGCTGAGCTGAACCACCGGTGGGTGGGCCCGCGGTGCAACCTGCGGACCCACCCACCGTCGTGTCACCGGCCAGGCCTTTCCGGCCGGGTTTTCCCAGCCGGCTTCCCCCGCCGGACGCATCCGCCGGATCGCCTGCTACCGGCCGCGGGCGGCCCGGCCGTGGCGGCGATGTCCCGTCAGGGCCCTCAGCAGGTACCCAGCATGGTGTTCAGGGCCGACTTCTCAGTGCTGTCCACGGTCAGGTTGTAGTAGTACTTCACCTGAACCCAGGCCCGCGCGTAGGTGCAGCGGAAGGACGACAGCGACGGCTGCCATTCCGCGGGGTCCTTGTCGCCCTTGGACTGGTTGACGTTGTCCGTGACGGCCCACAGCTCGGGCCCGCCGAGGTCGTTCGCGTAGGTCTGGCGCTGCGTGGTGGTCCACGCCCAGGCGCCGGAGGCCCATGCCTCCGCCAGCGGGACCATGTGGTCGATGTCCACGTCGGCCGCGGCCGTCCACGTGGCACCGTCGTACGGGCTGTACCACGATCCGGAGGTCGCGGCGCAGCTGCTGTTCACGACCACGCCGATACCGTCGCGCTTGAGGACCTGTTCCCGGGTGTTACAGGCACCACTCACGGTGATCCAGTGCGGGAAAAGGTCGCGGTCATAGGTCGACGCATGCGATTCCGCCGCTACCGTCAGCGAATTCAGCCTGGTCAGTGCCGTGCTCGCCGAGGGAATGTTCGGGGGCGTTGCCCCGGCAGGCGCGGCCGCGAACAGCACACACGCGACAATCGCGGCCACGGCCACGGCGGCCGCTTTCAGGAGGCGGGAGGCCACAGGGGTACTCCTGACCAGTTTCACCGTGGCCTGCCGGACCGCAGACTCAGTGAACGGCGAAACTCACCGGAGAATGGCAACAGCCCGTACCGGAAACAGGAGCAGATACACGAATCGACGGTGAACCTTCGGGGACGGCCACCGGCCCGCCAAAAAGATCTGTGTCATTCATTCGAAATTGCGGTGAACCTTGGGCGCAACGCCGGACCGATGGCCCGGTCACCAACGCGGCTCCGCGCGGAATCACGCCGGAGCGATGCCCGGCACGGTGGCCGCCGCCCGGTAAGGCCGGTCACCGATGGTCACGGACGAGCCGCGTCGGCCGGGCCGTCGGGCCGCGGAGAGCGGGGCCGGCGCCCCGGCACGACCGGCCACCGGAGCCGCCTGTGCGAGGTGACATGTCCCGCCGGCCCGTGGTAATTCCGGGGCGCACAACCGTGAGGCATCCGCCCGAGCTCGCGGACGCCCGCGCGAATGCCTACCGCGTCACCCGCCGATTTGCTATGTTGCTGGCCGGAAACTGGGAACGCAGAAGCTCAACCGACTGTCGGCCGTAGGCACAGCCGAGCTGGGCCCGGCCGGATTTCTGAGAGGGGCCTCGCCGCGTGTTCAAGCAGGTCTGCTTCTTCAAGAAGCGCCCGGACATGACAACAGAAGAGTTCCTGGACTACTACGAGAACCAGCACACACAGCTGGCGAAGAAGATCGGGAAGCCGGCCATACCGAACGCGGTCCGGTACGTGCGACGTTACCTGACTCCCGTCGAGAACCCGGTGACCGGAGAAATCCACGACAGCGGTTACGACTGCATCATGGAGATCTGGTGGAACAGCCGCGAGGACTTCGAGAACTCGCAGCGTCTCATCAGGGACCCCGAGCGGCTGCCGCACACGCTGGAGGACGAGAAGAAGCTCTTCGCCACGCACGCCAACCCGATCTGCATCGTGGAGGAACACGATTCGCCGATGGGTCCCGACGGGGAGACCTACGACTGGGTTCCGGTCGTCCGCGGGTGAGCGCCCCCGAGGAACGGCAGGGACCTCCCGGCGGCTTTGACCATCAGGCCCGGTCCGGACCCGACAGGAAGCGGTTAGCCAGATGAGTGACCTTCATGATCTCCCGGCCCGGGTCTTCAGCCTCATAGAGTCGGGGGTGGTGGCCGAGTTCTCGACGGTGTCCGCGGCCGGCATTCCGATCGACACGCCCACCTACTATTTTCCGGCCGACGACATGTCGACGATCGACCTGGCAACGGGCCTGCCCAATCCGGCCAAGGCCGAGCGGGTGCGGCGCACCTCGAAGGTCGGGCTCCTGATCGAGGGCCGCCCCGAGGAACCGGTCGTGGTCATTCGCGCCCACGGTGCGGTGCGCGACAGCGACATCCAGGCCAACGCCATCCGCTATCTCGCCGAGACCGGCTACGAGGGGATCAGCCACGGCATCACGTGGGAGGAGGCACGCAAGGCCGTCACCTACTGGTCTCGGATCATCATCGAGAACAAGCCCGAACGGGTGTACTGGTGGGACAGCCACGCGGCCCTCGACGACCCACCGCAGGTGTGGTCCGCGGCGCCCGACACGGTCTACCCGACATCTGACCCCTCGCCCGCCCGCAGGATGAAGCAGTCGGCCTGGCAGGTCCGTCCCTGGCAGGACGTGGCCAGGGAGGCCGTGGAGGGCGGCACTCCGGCGCATCTGTCGGTGCTCGACGAGGACGGTTTTCCGCTTCCGATGCGGGTGACCTCCTTCGAGCTGACAGCCGAGGGCTTCCGGCTGGCGGTGCCCACGGGCACCCCCTGGCGGCTGCGGGGCAGGGCGTCGCTCACCTTCGCGGGTTTCCGTACCTTCGTCGGCGACGCCGGAGCGGACGGCGGTGCTGGAGTGGACGGCGGCGACCACGTCCTGTTCCGCGTCGAGCGCTCGCTCCCCCAGCACCCGGCGACACTCGACACGAAGCAGGTTCTCCAGCCGAGCGAGGACACCCTCGCCAAGGCGAGGGCACGGCTCGAGTACGAGGCTGAGCGGCGCGGCCAGTCCCTGCCGGTCATCCCGGCGGACCCCCCGCCGCGGACCCGCATCGCGCTGATCCGCCGGGCGCGCATCGCCAGCGACGCACCGATCACCGGCATCACCGAGGAGCACGGGAACCGGAGGACCTGACCCACCCGCCGCGCCCGCGGACGGCACGCCGGGCCGCGGGCCGGCGCTCGTCCTCGGCGGCGGCCGCACCGCCACGACGCAGAGGGCGCGCGGGGGGCGGCGCGGCACGGCGTGGGGGGACGGCGC
>NZ_JALKFY010000639.1:3308-47229 GCF_023242985.1 Frankia sp. Mgl5
GGGGGGCGGGGGGGGGGGGGGGGGCGGCCGCCCGGGGGGGGGGGGGGGGGGGGGGGGGGGGGGGGGGGGGGGGGGGGCGGGGGGGGCCCCCCCGGCCCGGTGGGCCGGTCTCACCTCGCCTGCTCGACGACGCGGGCGGCGACGGTGAGCGCCGCCGCCGCCGCGATCGAGGTGATCGTCCGGACGTGGTTCCAGGCGGTCCAGCTGGGCAGGTACTCCGCCCACCGCCGCGCCGCGTCGACGTCGTCCGGCGACACCCCGGCCAGCGCGTCGTTGCGCGGAACGTGGTAGACGATCGTCACCACGATCGCGACGAGGTACAGCACGCTGCCGACGAGGCGCAGGGCGGCGCCCGGCCGGTCGAGGTCCAGCGCCGCCGAGACGCCGAGGACGGCGCAGGTCAGCGCCGTGCCCAGCAGGGCCGTCATGAACCAGCCGGTGGGCGCCCACCGGTTGATGCCCTGCATCGCCTGCAGGCCCTGGGCGGGCGGCAGCCCGTCGAGCGCCCGCATCACGAACACGGAGAAGGCGAAGAAGACGCCGCCCACGACGCCCGAGCCGACCGCCGAGACGATCGTGAGCGGGGCCAGCACTCGTTCAGTCATCGGATTTCCTGGCCGCTGTCGGCAGCGCCGGGCGCCGGGCCGGCGCGCCCGGTCATGGTGGTCGTCGCGTTCGTCGTCATGCGATCCAGTCAAGCCCGGCCGGCTGAGACGGCCCATGGCCCAGAATCTCGGATCCATACGCGGACGTCCACCAGGCCCCGCCCACGGCCGGATGCCACGCACCACCGCCGGGTCAGCCAACCCGGCCACCCGCCGCCGGTGGATCACTATCATTCCGGCTCATGGACGCCCTGGCCGGAATGCTGGACGGGCCCCGCGCCCGGGGGGCGTTCGCGATCCGCTCGGTCATGTCCCCGCCCTGGTCGATGCTCATCAGGGACCAGGCGCCGCTGACTGTCGTCGCGGTCGTGCACGGCGAGGCCTGGGTTCTCCCCCGGGACGGCCCCGCGGTGCGGCTGCGCGCGGGCGACGTGGCCGTGGCCCGCGGGCCCGACCCGTATGTCGTCGCCGACGACCCGGCGACCCCACCGCAGATCGTGATCCATCCCGGGCAGGTCTGCACCACGCTGTCGGGCGAGAGCCTCGCCGCGGAGATGGATCTCGGCGTGCGCACCTGGGGGAACCAGCACGATGGCGCGACGGCTCCGCCGACAACCATGCTCACCGGGACGTACCAGCATCACAGTGAGGTCAGCCGCCGGCTGCTCGACGCGCTGCCGACGCTGGCCGTCGTCCGCGCCGACGACTGGGACAGCCCGCTGGTGGCGATGCTCGCCCAGGAGATCGGCCGGGACGACCCGGGCCAGGCCGCCGTCCTCGACCGGCTCCTGGACCTGCTGCTCGTCACCGCGCTGCGGGCGTGGTTCGCCCGCCCCGACACCGACGCGCCGCCGTGGTGGCGGGCCAACAGCGACCCCGTCGTCGGCCACGCGCTGCGGCTGCTGCACAACCACCCCGAGCGCCCCTGGACGATCGCCGCCCTGGCCGCGGCCACGGGTGTCTCCCGCGCGTCGTTCGCCCGCCGGTTCGCCAGCCTGGTCGGCGAGCCCCCCATCGCGTTCCTGACCGGCTGGCGCCTCACACTGGCCGCCGACCTGCTCCAGGAGCCTGAGGCGACGGTCGGCGCGGTGGCCCGCCAGGTCGGCTACGGCAGTCCGTTCGCCCTCAGCACGGCGTTCCGCCGTCGGTACGGCGTCAGCCCGCAGCAGTACCGCGCTCGGGCCCGCGGTGAGCAGGCGAGCCTGCCGTCGCTCGTGAGCGGCGGCGGACCAGCCGAGGGTTCCTCTCCCGGCTGACCACCGACTCCCACCCGGTCAGCGGGCGCCGGGACGCCATCGCAGCGTGGCCCGCCGAGCACCGGGACGGACCGGCATCACCGGCTGTCGCCCAACCGACGTCCCGGGATGGCCCGGCGCCCTGCCCGGCCACACTCCGGACGACCGGCGAGTGGCAGAGTGGGTACATGTCACAGAGCGTGCCGCCAGGCTGGTACGACGACCCGTCAGGGCAGCCCGGCGCTCGATGGTGGGACGGCAACACGTGGACCGACCACACCCAGCCGGCACCGCCCCCGCAGCCCGCCCCGGCGCACCACGGCCCGGCGCATCCGGGTCAGCAGCAGCCCGGGCAGTACCAACAGCAGGGCCAGCCCCAGCAGACCGCGGCTCAGCAGCCGTACGGCCAGCCGGGGCAGCAGGTCCCGTCCCAGAACGGGCCGGGGCCGGGCGGCTGGGGCGGCCCGCAGGGCTACCAGCCGCCGCCCGTGCAGACCAGCCACACCCCGGACCGGGTCCAGCGGCAGGTCCGCGAGCAGGCCGGGGTGCACGTGCCGGCGCAGGGCGGCGGTTCGCTGTTCAGCGAGCCGGTGCTGGTCGTCAACCAGAAGACGAAGCTGATCGAGTTGACGAACGAGTACGCCGTCTTCGACCAGAACGGGAACCAGATCGGCTCGGTCGTCGAGGTCGGCCAGAGCGCGTTGAAGAAGGCCGTGCGCTTCGTGTCGTCGGTCGACCAGTTCCTCACCCACCGGCTTGAGGTGCGTGACGCCGCCGGTGTGCCGCAGCTGGTGCTGACCAGACCGGCGAAGCTGTTCAAGTCGAAGGTGGTCGTGACGCTGCCCGACGGCCGGGAGGTCGGCAGCATCGTCCAGCAGAACGTGTTCGGCAAGATCCGGTTCGGTCTGGAGGCCGGCGGCACGACCCTCGGGATGATCAAGGCCGAGAACTGGCGGGCGTGGAACTTCTCCATCGTCGACCAGAACGACACCGAGGTCGCCCGGGTGACCAAGACCTGGGAGGGCCTCGCCCGGACGCTGTTCACCACGGCCGACAACTACGTGGTGCAGATGCACCGGCCGCTGCCGCAGCCGATGCTGAGCCTCGTGGTGGCGTCGGCCCTGACCATCGACACCGCGCTGAAGCAGGACTCGAACTGAAGCAGAACGTGAAGGGCCTGGGTTGAGCCGCTGGCGCGGGCACCGGCTACCGGTGCCCGCGCCAGCGCTGCTCCGCTCGCTCAGCCGGCCCAGACGGTCTTGAGGTTGCAGAACTCCCGGATGCCGACCGCGCTCAGCTCACGGCCGTAGCCGGAGCGGCGGACGCCGCCGAACGGCAGCTCCGGATGGGAGCTGACCATGCCGTTGAGGAAGACCGCGCCGGCGACCAGGTCGGAGATGAACCGCTCCTGCTCGGCCGGGTCGGTCGTCCACGCGTTGGAGCCGAGCCCGAACGACGTCACGTTCGCCAGCTCGATCGCCGCGTCGATGTCCGGCACCCGGTAGAGGGTGGCCAGCGGGCCGAACGCCTCCTCGAGGTGCAGGCGCATCGCCGGGGTGACGTCGCCGACGACGGTCGGTGGGAAGAAGTACCCCGGCCCGGACGGTGCCGTCCCGCCACACAGGATGCTGGCGCCCTCCTTCACCGCGTCCGCGAGGAGCTCCTCGATGTCGAGCCGGCCGCCCTCGGTCGCCAGCGGGCCGATGTCGGTGCTCGGGTCCATCGGGTCACCGACCTTCAGGGCCGCCATCCCGGCGACGAACAGCTCGGCGAACTGCTCGTAGACGTCCTCGTGGACGATGAAGCGCTTCGCGGCGATGCAGGACTGCCCGTTGTTCTGGCAGCGGGCGGTGACCGCCACCTCGGCGGCGCGCGCGACGTCGGCGGAGGGCATGACGACGAACGGGTCGCTGCCGCCGAGCTCGAGGACGGTCTTCTTGATCTCCTGCCCGCACACGGACGCGACGGCCTGGCCGGCCGGTTCGCTGCCCGTGACGGTCGCCGCGGCGACGCGGGGGTCGCGCAGCACCGCCTCGACCTGCCCGGCGCCGATCAGCAGGGTCTGGAACGCGCCCTCGGGGAACCCGGCCCGGAGGAACAGGTCCTCCAGGTACAGCGCGCACTGCGGGACGTTCGAGGCGTGCTTGAGCAGCCCGACGTTGCCCGCCATCAGCGCCGGCGCCGCGAACCGGACGACCTGCCAGAGCGGGAAGTTCCACGGCATCACCGCGAGGACGACGCCGAGCGGCTGGTACCGGCCGAACGCCCGGCTCGCGCCGACCGAGCCCGGGTCGGCCAGCGTCTCGTCGGCGAGGAACGACTCCGCGTGCTCGGCGTAGAAGCGCATGCCCTTGGCGCACTTCGCCGCCTCGGCCTCGGCCGAGCGCAGCGTCTTGCCCATCTCGGTCGTCATCGTCACGGCGATCTCGTGCCGTTCCGCGTCGAGAATGTCGGCGGCCCGCCGCAGCAGCGCGGCCCGTTCGGCGAAGGTCGTCCGGCGGTAGACGGCGGCCGTGGCGCTGGCCAGGGCCAGCCGCTGCTCGATCTCGTCACCGTTGAGCGCGTCGAACGTCCTGACCACTGCGCCCGTCGCCGGATTGACCGACTGGATCGCCATGTCGCTCCCTCTGCTGTATCTGCCCGCTGGATCTGCCCGCCTGGCCGCCCAGACACGAGCCACGGCCGCCGTGGGGAGTGGGCACTCCCCGTCGTCGGCGCGGGCCCGTTCCGACTCCGCCGTCGGCGCGGCACTCACCGATCGACGCGATAATCCCCGATCTCGCCGCGACGTGCCGGCGCCTGGCACGGTTTGCCCACCAATTTGCCGATCAACCGGTCGACCGGGCTTCGCCGTTCCGCCCCGGCACCCGCCGCCACGAGCCGGACTTTAACAGAGTGAGCGATTACTTGTGTCAGGCGATCTGGGTGCCGCCGTCCACCGACAACACCTGCCCGGTGACGAACGCGGCGGCGTCCGAGGCCAGGTAGACGGCGGCGGCGCCGATCTCGGCGGGCAGGGCGGTCTGACGCTCCAGCACCGTGCGCCGGCCGATGGAGTGCAGCTCCGGGCCCCGGGTGGCGGCCAGCCGGGCGAACACCCCGTCCGGATGCCAGCGGCTGCCCGAGCTGACATCCCGGCTCATGTCCTCGGGGAGGGTCCCGTAGGGCGCGATCGCGTTGACGGTGATGCCCTGCCGACCGACCTCCTTGGCCAGCACCTTGGTGAAGCTGTGCACCGCGCCCTTCATCGCCGAGTAGACGGCGAGCAGCGGGTCGCCGACGATCCCCGACGTCGAGCCGATGTTGATGATCCGCCCACTCCCCCGCTCGATCATCCCGGGAAGCACCGCATGGGTGCAGTTCAGGGTGCTCATGATGTTGAGCGAGATGTCCCGCTCCCACGTCGCCGGGTCCGAGTCGGCGAACGCGTCGAGGTCGACATTGCCGCCGACGTTGTTCACCAGCACGTCGACGCCGCCCAGCCGCTCCCGCACGGCAGCCACCATGGCGACCACCTGCGCGCGGTCGGTGACGTCGGCGGCCTGCCACAGCACGTTCCCCGCGCCGGCGGCCAGCAGCTGCTCGCACACCCGACGGCCCTGCTCCTCATCCCGGCCGACGATGACGACGTTCGCCCGCTCGGCCGCGAAGGCGAGGGCGATACCCCGTCCGATGTTGGCGTTCCCGCCCGTGACAACCGCCGTGCGGCCGTCCAGCCCGGTCTCCATACTGTGCCCTTCCGTGTCCGGTGCGGGTACCCGCCGTCGCGCCGTTCCGCGGTGGCCGGCTCTCCCGAGGTTGCAGGCGTTCCCAAGACGGCGGGCGAAGCCCGGCCCGCCGGTCAGCCGACAGGCAGGTCGACGAGGACCTTCATCCGCCGGCCGTCGCGAAGATCTTGTAGAGCGTCGCGCAGGTCGGACAGGCCGACGTGGTCGACCCACCCCGCCGTCGGGTACGCGCCGCCCGCGATCAGATCGATCACCCGGGTGAACACCCCGGGGCCGTAGCCCAGCGACCCGGTCAGCTCGATCTCCCCCCGGGCCAGCACCCACGGCGCGAACTCGACCGGCCGCTCGGCGACCGCGATCCCGACGTAGCGCCCCCGGGCCCGCAGCACGGCCGGGGCCAGCCCGAACGTCCCGGGCACCCCGGCGGCGTCCAGCACCACGTCGACGCCGCGACCGCCGGTGCGGCGCCGGACCTCGTCGGCGACGTCGGTCGTGTTCGGGTCGAGGACGTCGGCGACACCGAGCCGCTCCGCCGCGGCACGGCGCGCCGGCGCCGGCTCGACGAGCAGGATGTCCGCCACCCCGACGGCGCGCAGCCCGAACACCACGCCCATCCCGATCGGCCCGGCACCGAACACGAGGGCGGATCCGCCCGCCTCGGCACCGGAGCGCAGCACGCCGTTGAACGCGACCGCCATCGGCTCCACCAGCGCGCCCTCGGCCAGCGACATCGACGCGGGAAGGCGGTGCACCATCGCCCGCGGGACGGTCGTGAACTGGGCCAGCCCGCCGCCGTTCGAGCAGATCCCGTGCGTCATGACCTGCCGGCACAGTTCGGGGAGACTGGCCTGGCAGCGGTCGCAGTCACCGCAGGAGTAGAGCGGCTCCACGCTGACCCGCTCACCGACGGCGACGTCGGTGACGCCCGCCCCGACAGCCGCGACCACCCCGGCGAACTCGTGGCCCACGATCTGGGGCAGCACGCCCCCGGTGAGCGGATGCGGCACCGTCGTACAGGCCCGCGGCCCGGAGAAGATCTCCGTGAGGTCGGTGCCGCACAGCCCGTTGTGGGCCACGGCGATCTTCACCTCGCCCGCCGCCGCCTCGGGCTCGTCGACCTCCTCGACGCGCAGGTCACCGGGGCCGTGTAACCTCGCCGCGATCATGGCGCCCGGACCTGGTCGATCAGTTCGCGCACCCGGGCGGCGCCGAGGCCGGCGGCCTCCGCGGCGGGCATCCCCTCGGTGGCCGGGGAGAGAACCTCGGGCCCGACCCAGCCGAGCGCGCCGATACCGTCCAGCACGCGGAACAGCCGGACAAGGTCGAAACCGCCGTCGCCGGGAAGCAGCCGGTTGAAGGTGTCCCGGGCGATGTCGTCCGGTGCCTCGGCGGGCCCGTCGGACACCTGCACCGCGAAGACCCGGTCGCCCGGGAGCGCCTCGAGCGCCGCGAAGTCGGGGTTCCCCCGGAAGAAGTGCCACGTGTCGAACACCAGGCCGCCGTTGGCCCGATCCGCCGCCGCGACGACGGCCATCGCGGCCGGCAGGTCCCTGATCGCCATCATGGCCATGAACTCGAGCTGGATCAGGGTGTCGAACTCCGCCGCGCGGTCACACAGCTGCCCGAACGCGGTGGCGATCTCCTCGACCGGGAGGTCACCGGTCGGGCGGGCGAACGCCGTCAGCGCCGCGGGCCGCAGGGCCGCGCACATGTCCAGCACCTCGTCCGCGGTGAAGGCGATGGAGCGCGAAGCCGTCATCGGCTCGCCGCCGTACCAGTTCATGAGCCCGTCGAGCACGATGCCGAGGCCCTGGTCGCGCAGCCGCCGCCCCAGCTCGGCGGGCGCGGTGCCGGTCTCCTGGGCCAGCGCCACGTCCAGCGGGCTGATCGAGATGCGGCCGAACCCGCCGGCGACCGCGGCCTCCACCCGCTCCGCTAGGGGGCGCTGCAGGCCCACCGTGCCGGACCACATCACCCAGCCGATGCTCTCCGCTGAACCGGTCATCCGCGGCACCTGCCCCTCAGTCACCCGGCACACTACGCCGGAAACGACACTCGATGCCACCATCGATATCCTGGGGCAGGTGTGGCGCGGCGTATAGTACGACTGTGGCGGGTGAGGTGTCAGCAGGGCTCGACCTCCGCGAGCGCACCCGGCGCGCCGTGCGGACCGAGCTGATGTCCGTCGCGATGGACCTCTTCGTTCGCAACGGCTACGAGGCCACGACGATCGACGAGATCGTGGCCGCCGCCGGAATGTCGCGCCGCAGCTTCTTCCGCTACTTCGGGTCGAAGGAAGACGTCGTCCTGGGGCACCTCGACGCCCTCGGCACGTCCCTGGCCGAGGCCCTGGACCAGCGCCCCGCGAACGAGGACGCCTGGACCGCGCTGCGCCGGGCCTTCGACGCCCTGATCGCCCACCAGACCAGCGACCCGCAGGCCGCCCTCTCAATGCGGCAGATGCTCGACGGCAATCCCGGGTTGCAGGCCCGCAACCTGGAAAAACAATGCCGATGGCACGACCGGCTCGCGCCCCAGATCGCCGCACGCCTCAGCTACCCGGGAACCGGACCCGCGGATGACAGTCCCGCGGGAGCTGGCGCCGTAGTCGACAGCCATCCGGGTGACAGCCACCCGGTGGCCGGCCCCGCCGCCGGCGCTCGCACAGCCGCGGTCATCGGCGCCGCGCTGGCCTGCATGGAGGCGGCAAACCGCGCCTGGATGGCCACCGACGGCCGCACCCCGCTGGCCACCATCCTCGACGACGTCATGCGCACCGTCCGCCCCGCCGCCTTCTAACCCGTCACACTCAGCCCAGGCCGGGTTCGGCGCAGGCCGGCCGATATCCAGCAGATCCGGATACCCGGGGCAGGTTCCCTATCTGATGGATTTCGCCGCAGTGCTAATCGCGTAACGGAGCGCCGCACTACATCCCCGCAACCACGCACGCACCCGTGCAGCGCGCAGAACCGAGCAGCCGGCTTTTAACCGGTGAGTTCAGGGCTCGAGTCCCTGATGGCCCACCTCAGAGGGCATATCCTGCGCATTCTTCAAGCATTCCCAAGGGCAATCCTTTGACTTTTTCGAGGACCCCGGAAGGCTGGCCGAGCCGGTTTTTGTGACGCCCGCAGAACCTTGCGGTTTCTCACCGGCTGCCACCGAGACTCCGAGTTTTCTTTGGTTCGCCGGGACATCCGTGACCCGCGCCGGCCCACGCCCAGAAACGTCGCGGGGCCGCCTTCGGCAGGTGTCTGGAGCACGAGACGGCCCGCCGGCAGAGGTTCCCCGGACCACCACTCCCGCGGCGGGCTCGGCGCGGCCTCAGAGCTTCTGGACCGTCGTGAGGATTCCCCGGGGGTCGACGCGGAGGATCACGATGCCGTTGTCGATATAGAAGGAGCCGTCGTCCGCGAGCGCGATCTTGTTCGGACCGAACAGCGGCTGGGTGGTGGCGGGCCGGCCGTCGTCCTGTGCGCCGAGCGCGTCGCCGTTGCCCGCGACAGTCGTGATGGTTCCGCGCGCGTCGACGCGGCGGACACGGTGATTGCCCGCGTCGGCTATGTAGACCTCTCCGGCATCGTCGATGGCGATGATCGGGGAGCTGTAGAGCTCGGTGCCTCCGAGGTCGAGACTCGCCGCGGTCGCCGGGCCGCCATCGCCGGAGAAGCCCTGTTGTCCCGTCCCGGCGACCGTTCGCACGGTTCCGTTTCTCTCGAGCATCCGGAGGGTGCTGGTGTCGAGGCCCACGGCATAGATCCGGCCGTCGCGTACGGCGAAGCTGAGGAGATAGTCGTCGAGGAGACGCGGCAGGCCCGCATCGGGGTCGATCTGACCGGGCAGGGGGGTGGCCGCGGTGCTGGGGCGGCCGACGCGGGCGACGCGGGTAAGTACGCCCGCGGCGTCGATCCGGTAGATGAGGGACGTGTCCGCGATGTAGATGTCGCCGTTCGCCGGGTCGAGGGCGATGCTGTCGTCCAGGGAGCTGAAGGAGATCGACGTCGCCGCTACCGGGCCGGTCGGGCGAGGGGCGAAGGCGGAGGTACCTCCACCCCCGGCGACGGTCGTGATCCGGCCAGAGGTGTCCAGGCGGCGGACCCGGCCGCTGCCGTTGTGGCCGTCCAGGATGTAGAGGTTCCCTTCCGCGTCCAGCGCCAGGCCGGTCGGGCCGTTGAGCCAGGCCGCCTTCCCCGGCCCGCCGTCGCCGACGGTTCCCGCGGCCCCTGTGCCGGCGACGACGCTGACCTTTCCGTTCGACTCTCGGCGCAGCACCCTGTTGCTCGCCTGGTCGGAGAGGTAGAGGACGCCGTGGGCCCCGACCACCCAGCCGCTGAACTGCCGCGGGATGGCGATCTCGGCGGCGCCTTCATCGTCCTCGGGCGAGGTGCCTTCGGCGACCGTGGTTCCGGGGTCGGCGCTGCCGTCGGCGGTGACGAGAACGACGCCGGTGACGGCCAGTGCGAGTGCGGCGAGGAGTCCTGTGACGGTCAGGACGACGCGCCGACGGCTGCCCCAGCCGTACCGACGGTCACCGAACGGGGTGCCGGCGAAGGGGTGGGTATCGCCGTCCGGGGCCGCGACCCGCTCCGTTCCGGCCCTGCCCGTCGCAGCGGGTGCCTCACCGGCCCCGCTGTCCCCTCCCACGTCCGTTGGTGCCGTGCCGCCCTCGGTCCGGTCCTGGCGGGTCCGCGGCGGGTCCAGCGCCGGGAGGTCAGCGCCGGCACCCGTGTCGGCATCGGGTGGAGTGCTCGGAGCCGGGCGCGGTGGGGGTGCTTCGAGACGCGCGGTGGCGGCTGTGAACACGTAGCCACCGGAGTCAGGACGCCTGGGCCCGCCGTCGCGGAGCGGGATCTCCTGCAGGCGCAGGATCAGGCCGGCGCGGGCGAGCCAGTCGGGCCCGTAGGCGGTGGCGGCCTCGGCGAGCGCGCCGCCGAACGCGGCCGCGTTCGCGTGCCGGTCCGCCGGCTCCTTTGCCAGCGCCTTCATCACGACATCGGCGACGGGAGCGGGAACTTCACCGAGGGCGGGCGGGGCCTCCTCGAGGTGCTGGCGTAGAAGTTCGGGAACGGGCTGTCCGGAGTCGAACGGCGACCGGCCCGCGAGCAGCTCGTAGAGGACGACGCCGAGGGAGTACTGGTCGGCGGCGGGACCGATCCGGCCACCGGCGATCTGCTCGGGGGCCATGTATCTGGGGGTGCCGACCGGATGGTCCGCGCTACCGGCGGCGCCCTCGAACATCGCGCCGATACCGAAGTCGGTGAGCTTCGGCTGACCCGCGGCGGTGAACAGGATGTTGTCGGGCTTGATGTCGCGGTGCAGCACACCGCGGACGTGCGCGTGGGCCAGCGCGTCGGCCATCGCGAGCCCGACGGCGCAGGCCGCCTCGGCCGGCAGCCGGTGCCGGGTGAGCGTCCCGCCGCCGAGCAGCTCCATGATGAGCAGACAGAAGTCCTCCCGGCCGACGAACTCGTAGATCCGCACAATGTGCGGGTGGTCGAGCCGGCTGAGCAAGCGCGCCTCGGCACGGAAGGTGTCGGTGAGGGAGGTGCCTTCCCCGAGGTCTTCGATCGGCAGGACCTTCACAGCCACGTCGCGCTCCAGGTCGCGGTGACGGCCGGCGAGGATCAGCCCGTACGATCCCGCGCCGAGCTCGTCCCCGAGGATGTAGGCGGGGAGCGCGGTGGCCACGCGTGTGCGGTCGATGGCGGGCAAGGCTCTTCCTTCAGGTCCTGGCCACGCTCGCCGCGACCGGCGGCGTGGGCGACGGAGTCGGCGACGGGACCATGGGGGTCGATGCCGGGGGCGTCGACGTCGTGACCGGGCTCGGCGACGGTCCGGGGGCCGGGCGCGCCGTGGATGGGACGGCGGGCGACGGGCAGGGCGGGTCCGTGCACGGCGGCTGCGCGACCCGGACGGCCCGCATCCGGTCGGCGCCGCCGTCGAACAGATACAGGATGCCCTGGCTCTCGTCCAGCGCCAGGCCGTAGACCTGCCGGATCTGGGCGTCCACCGCGGGCCCCCCGTCGCCGGTGAGATCGGACTCGCCGGTGCCGACGATCGTGGTGACCACGCCGGAGGCGTCGACACGGCGGATCCGGGACCGGTCGGAGAAGTAGAGTGCGCCGGCCGAGTCGACGACGATGGCGGCGCCCGAGGGGTCGATCTGCGCTTCGGTGGCGGGGCCGCCGTCGCCGGAGTACCCGGCTTTCCCGGTTCCGACGACGGTGGTGATCATCCCGTCGGGGGTAACGCGCCGGATCCGGTTGTTGCCCCCGTCGACGACGTAGAGGCTGCCGTCCGGCCCGAACGCGAGGCTCTGCGGGGCCCGGAAGAAGGCGCGGGTCGCCGGGCCGTCGCCGTCGCCGCCGTCCGCGACCCCGCTGCCGGCGACCGTCGTGATGACACCGTCCGTGCCGACCCGACGGACCCGTTCATTGGACTCGTCGGAGATGTAGAGGTTGCCCTGCCCGTCGAGGGCGAGGCCCGCGGGCGTGCGCAGCATGGCCTTCGTGGCGGGGACGCCGTCACCGGAGAAGGTGAGACCGTCGTCGCCGACCGGCCCGTCGTACCCGGCCTCGCCGGTCCCGGCGACCGTGGTGATGATCCCGTGGGTGTCGACCCGGCGGACCCGGTTGTTGCTGGAGTCCGCGATGTAGAGGGACCCGTCCCCCGCCACAGCGATGTCGCTGGGCGCCTGGAGCTGGGCCCTGGTGGCCGGACCGCCGTCGCCGGAGAACCCGGCGATGCCGTTGCCGGCCACGGTCGTGACGATGCCGTCGCGGTCGACGCGCCGGACCCGATGGTTGAAGTAGTCCGCCAGGTACATGTAGCCACGGGGCAGATCGAGCGCGAACCCTCCCAGGGAGTCGAACACCGCGAAGGTCGCCGATCCGCCGTCACCAGAGATGTCCAGGCCCTCGACACCGAAGATTGAGATGATCGTTCCGAGTGGCAGACTGGCCGGCTGCCAGGCCGGCGGCTGGAGCGTGGGCGCCGCCGGCTCGGGGTGCCACAGCGCCCAGCCGACCCCGCCGCCCGCAGCCACGCCGAGAGCGAGGGTTAGCACCAGGAGCACCGCCGTGGCGCCGACCCCCGCCCACGCCAGCGGGCGTCGCCGTACCCGCCCGTCCCCGCCCGCCCCGCCGGCACCGGTCAGTCCACTGAGCCGGCTGGTGGTGAGGGCGCGCAGGTCGTCGGCGATCCGGATCGGTGCGCCGCAGGCCTCGACCCAGCCCCGACCGAAGACTCTGGTGGCGGCGCGGGCGAGGTCGACGGCGAACGCGCGTGCGTCCGGGTGGCGGTCCTCGGGGCGCTTGGCGAGGCTGCGCATGACCATGTCGGCGAGCGGCCCGGGCACCCCGGGTGGCGGCGGGGGGACGACCTCGAGATGGTGCCGCAGCAGCACCGGCAGCGATACCTGCCCCGGGACCACCGGGCTGCCGGAGAGAAGCTCGTAGAGCACGGCGGCCAGCGCGTAGAGGTCGGTGGCGGGGCTCAGCCGCCCGCCGGTGATCTGCTCGGGAGCCATGTACCTCGGTGTGCCGACGACCCGGCTGGCCGTGGAGGCAGAACCCTCGATGACCTTGGAGATGCCGAAGTCGGCGAGTTTGGGCTGGCCGTTCTCGGTGAACAGGACGTTGGCCGGCTTGATGTCGCGGTGCAGCGCACCCTGCCCGTGAGCGGCCGCGAGCGCGTCGGCCAGTGCGAGGACGACCGCGCACGAGGTCTCCGGGCGCAGCCGTCGGTCCGCCAGGGAGCCGCCGCCGAGCAGCTCCATGACGAGCAGGCACACGTCCCCACGGGCCACATAGTCGTAGGTGCGCACGATGTGCGGATGGTCGAGTCGGGACAGCACCCGGGCCTCCGTGCGGAAGTCCACGGCTGCCCGGGGCTCGGCGTTGGCGAGTACCTTCACCGCCACCCGCCGGTCGAGCTCCTGGTGGTGCGCGGCGAGCACGAGACCGAACGCGCCGGCGCCCAACTCGGAGCCGATCGTGTAGCCCGGCAGCGCGGCGGCCACCCGCCCGCGGTCAACGACGGCCACGACACCACCCCCCTCGTCGCGCTGCCATCCGCTCGGCCCCTCCACTCGGTGTCGCCGGGCCCGGTGACCCGGACGCGTGGGATGTCATCTCGGAAGGTCGATCCGCACGATCCGGTTCTGCCCCCGGGCGGCGACGTAGAGATGTCCGGCGTCATCCACCGCCACCGGCCCGTCCGGGAGGACGTCCGGGACGGGGGCGCCGGCGGCCAGCCGGCCGGGCGGGGCCGTGCCGGCGATCGTGGTGATGATCCCCGCCGGGTCGATCCTGCGGATGCGGTTGTTGCTGGCGTCGGTGACGTAGACGTTGCCAGCGGCGTCGACCGCGACACCGCGCGGGTTGCGCAGTGTCGCCGCGGTGGCCTTCCCCCCGTCACCCGAGAAGCCGGGGACGCCGGTTCCGGCGATCGTCTCGATCACCCCGTCGAGATCGATGCGGCGGATTCGGTGGTTGTAGGAGTCGGCGATGTAGATCCGCCCCTCGCGGTCGCACGCGACGCTGAACGGCTTGCTGGCCATGGCCTCCGCGGCGGGGCCGCCGTCGCCCCACCAGCCGAAGCCGAACCGGCCGACGACCGTGGTGATGATCCCGGCGGTGTCGACCCGGCGGATGAGGTCGTTCGCGTTGTCCGCGATGAGGATGCCGCCGGCCGGGTCGACGGCGATCCCGCTCGGGTACCACAGGGCGGCGCTCGTCGCGGGCCCGCCGTCGTCGTCGGGGTTCCAGGGGCGCTCGCCCGAACCGGCGATCGTCGTGATGATCCCGTCGGTCCCGACTCGGCGGACCCGGACGTTGAACGTGTCAACGATGTAGAGGGTCCCGTCGGGGCCGACCGCGACGGCCGCCGGGCTGTTCAGCATGGCAGCGGTCGCCGGCCCGCCGTCGCCCGAGAAGCCGGCCTGCCCGGTGCCCGCGACGGTCGTGATCGTGCCGTCCGGGCCGATCCGGCGGACCCGGTGGTTGTCGAAGTCGGGGACGTAGATCGCGCCGGCGGCGTCGACCGCCGGGCCGTAGGGATGGTTCAGGGTCGCCTGCGCCGCCGGCCCGCCGTCGCCGGAGAAACCCGCCTGGCCGGTGCCCGCGACGGGGACGACGGGAAGCGGCGCGGTGGTGGCCGTCGGCCGCGGTGACTCGGCCGTGGGCAGGACCGTCGGGGGCGCGGTGGGGCCGGCCGGGCGGCGGGTGGGCTGCGCCACGGGCGTGCGATCCGCCCCGTCGTCCAAGACCCGGAGGACGACGGCCGCTGCCAAGGCGAGGACGGCAAAGACCACGGTGATCGACGCCGCGGTCCGGCCGAGCCGCAGGCGCCCGAGCCGGACCCGATGCCGTCGCGACGGATCTGCGGGCGTCTCCGCGGCGGTCGTCTCCGGGCCGACCAGGGCCGTGGAAAGCGCGGCCGGATCCGGCGCGTCCGGCGACGTGTCGCCGGCTGCCGCCGTGGCCGGGGGCGTCGAGACCGGTCGAGGCGACAGCGGCCGGGTCCCGTCCGCGTCGGTGGTGTCACCCGTGCTCTCCGGCCGGGTGACCGCCGCCCCCGCGGGCTCTGGTGGCGAAGACCGCCCCGGGACTGGCGCGACCGGGACGCCGGTCGGACGCTGGACCGTGCCGCTGGGGTCCTCTGCTCCGTCTACCGCGGCCGGTGGCCCGCCGGCCAGTACCTCGCCGGCCAGTGCCTCGCCGCCCAGCTCGTCCGGCGGCTGTGCCGCGAGTTCGCGCAGTGCGGCGGGAACGTCCAGTGGGACTCCGGCGGCCGCGAGCCAGCCTGGCCCGTAGCCGCGGCGGGCTGCCTCGGCCAGGTGGCGGGCGAACTCGGCGGCCGTCTGGTGGCGCTCGGCCGGCCGCTTGGCCAGCGCCCGGGCCAGCAGGTCGGCCACCGGTTCCGGGACGCCCGGCGGGGGCGGTGGGACCACCTCGCAGTGGTGGCGGAAGAGGTCCGGCGCCGTGCGGCCGGCGCCGAACAGCGGCGTGCCGGCGAGCAGCTCGTAGAGAACGGCGGCGAGCGCGTAGAGGTCGGTCGGCGGACCGAGCGGGTCGCCGGTGACCTGTTCGGGGGCCAGATACTGCGGCGTGCCGACGATCCGGCCCACGGTGAGGTCGGAGTCCTCGGTGAGCCCTGCGACGCCCAGGTCGGTCAGTTTCGGCCGGCCGTCGGCGGTGAACAGGATGTTCGCGGGCGTGATGTCAAGGTGCAGGACGCTGGCCGCGTGGGCGTGCGTGAGCCCGTCGGCGACGGCGAGGGCGACCGCGCAGGAGGCCGGCGCGTCGAGGTTCTGCCGCTCGAGGCTGCCGCCGGGTAACAACTCGGTGACGAAAAGGAGCAGCCGGTCGACGGCGACGACCGCGTGAGTCCTCGCCAGATGGGGGTGATCGAACTCGGTGAGCGGATGCGTCCCGCTGGCTGCCGCCCGCGAGTCGGGGGAAAGGCCGGCTGTACCGAGGTCGACGACCTTCACCGCCACGTCGCGCTGAGAGTCGCTCCTCCGCGCCGCGAGTACCAGGCCGAAGGCGCCGGAGCCGAGGTCCCGGCCGAGCGCGTGACCGGGCAGTGCCGCGGCTATCAGTTCGCGATCGACGATCGGCACAGGTGGCCTCCTGGTCCCGTCCGTCAGCCCGGTCCCGCCGGTAAGCCCCGTTACCCACCGCACGTCGCCTTCGTGTAGCTCCGTCCCGGGAGGGGAGCGTACGGTGGCTCAGCGCCACCGGCCTAGCGCTCGCCGCGATTGTCCGACACCTGACAGTCCGCGCCCCGGGTGCCGGGCGACAGGTGCGGGATGAACGTGCGGGCAACCGGGCCGCTGCCGGCGGCGAAGCACGACCGCGCCGCGACCACCGACGAGCGGAACCATGCGAGCCTCCTGAGGAGAACCGGACCACGTCCTACCTCGGCTGAGCCACCGCGAGCCGCGCGGTCGTGCGCACTACGGTGGCTCGCGGGGCCGTCCGTGCCCACCTGACCAACGGGTGCACGATCACGCGGGTCCTGGCCGACAGATCAACTCAAGGGCACCCGAAGGGCCGGTCATAGCAAGGGTCAGACCAGCGTGGCAGCGACAACATGATGCTCGCAGTCCCAAGCACACTCCGGTGGCCCCGACCGATGGGCGCGTGCTGTGGCGTTTCAGGACGTGGTGACAGGCATCCGATGTGTATTGGGCGCCGTGAGGGTGGCGCGGGAGGCGGCCATGGTGAATGTCGTGGCACCGAGCCAGCCACATCCCGAGACCGCCTGATCACGACCTCTAAGAGGGTGTGCTGTGCGACGGTCGGGTCGTAGTCCGCCGCGACGGGGATATCGAAGCGGATACCGAGTCAGCACCTCTGGTGGCGCCCTGGCGCGGGTCAGATGTCGCCGGCCTGGGGCGGGTGTCTTGGAGACGACGCAGGGTTTGGCGCAGACGGGTGACTTCTTGATTGAGCCGTCTGAGTTCTGCTTGTTGCTCCCGGCGTAGGTGCCGGTCGCGGTCACCCGCGATCTCTGCCTCGCGGACCCATCCACGCAGCGTTTCGGCGCTCATCCCGAAGGCTTCGGCGACGGTGGTGATGGCCTGCCAGGTGGAGCGGTGCTGGGGCCGGATGCGCGCGACCTCGGCGACGGCCTGGGCTCGCAACGGCGGCGGATATCTACTGGGCCGGCCCATGACAGGCTCCTGAGTCTGGGGAGTGGGCATCCCGAGGGGTGAAAAGCGCGGGGGACACGGGGGCATTCGGGCCGCGTTGCGTCGACACGCGACTCCGCCCCTTGGTGGGAATACGAAGGAGAACTTCGGACTGCCGTCTGTCTCCTCGAAGAGTGAGCTCGCCAGTGAGCACCCAGCCGGAAGGAAGCCGCGAGGAAACAAGCTTGACCGCTGTGTGCTTAGGGGTACCGCTAGGGAGGCTTCCGGCCCGGGGTAGGACTATGGCAGAGGACAGGTGGCATTGTCAGCCGATCCGCAGGAGAAGCTCCCTACTGCCCTTAACGATCAACCCCAGGCCCACACCTGCGCGGCCATCACCCCATGTGACCACTGACTGCGAGACTGGGCACGGAAAGTAGCAGGCACTGCCTAGTCCGCCGCCAGGCGAGGTTCGGCTACCACGCTTGGCAACCGACAAGACCTTTGCCCTTCCGGTGGAGACCGCCAGCTTCCGCCATCCTCCGGAAATGTTTCGAGACGGTAACACCCCACTGTGTGTCGGGTGTCACTTCCGATACGGAAAGTATTGGGCCCGCCAACGCGAACTCCGTCCCATATTTGACGGTAGATGCTGTGATATCCGATCTGCCCGGGCTAGAGGATCCGCTCACCTGTTACGCGACGTGACAGTCAACGAGAACCTTTGACCCGCCCGTCACGCAACGTAGCGCCCGTTGATCGATGGAAAATAGTCTTTTTCTTGCGTTCAGAGTTTTTCCCCTGTCATTTTCGGTGATCCGGTGTGACCCCTGTTCCCCTCAGGGGTCACACCCATGTCGTGTTCCCCTTCGCAATCCCTGGTGGATCGGAGTTGGCGTGTTGCGGGCTTCCCCTATGCGTCGTCGTAGACCCCTCGCCCATGTCCTCTGTGTGCTGCTGGTCGCCTTACTCGCAGCCACGATCACTCAGTTCCTGCCACCTCTGCAGGAGGCCGCGTCCGCCGCTCCAGCGGAGACAGACACCCCACCCGCGGTCGGGCCAGCGGAGCGCCCGGACTTCATCGCCGCCCAGCTCGCCGCGCACGCCGAGAAGCGACGCATCGAGGTGACAGGGGAACGAACGGAAACGACATCGACGTTCGTGAACCCCGACGGGACGATCACCGTCGAGTCGTTCGCCGGGATCCGCCGCGTCCACCGCGGCGACGGCTGGGCCGACGTCGACCCCACACTCGTGGTCGCAGACGGCAAGATCACCCCGAAAGCCACGAAAGCACAGATCACCCTGTCCGCCGGTGGTAAGGCCGGCGGAGACCTCGCCGCCTTGATCGACGGCGACCGGACCGTGACGTTCACCTGGCCAGATGCCCTCCCTGCACCGGAGCTGAAGGACAACACCGCCACCTACCCGGCGGTGGCCGTGGACACCGATCTGGTCGTCAAGGTCACACCCACCGGCTTCGACGTGCACATAGTCGCGCACACCCCGGCGGCGGCACAGGCAGCGTTGGAACTGCCGATGCGACTGCGCGGGCTGACCGCGGAACGCACCCCCGGCGGTGAGCTGCGGCTGTCCGCCGAAGGGAAGACAGCTGCCCGGTCCGCCGCGCCACTGATGTGGGACGCGCACCTCGACCCCAAGACCGGGCTCCCGGACCGGGTCCACACGGTGGACTCCACACTCAAGGGCTCGGGAGCGACACCGACCCTGGTCCTGGACCCCGACGAGGCATGGCTCACCGCCAAGGACCGGGCGTATCCGATCACGATCGATCCCGGCGCGGTGCTGCCAGACAACCTCGACACCGATGTGGCCAGCGCGTATCCCACGACGAACTACGACACCTCCCAGTATCTGCGGGTCGGCGCCTACCTGGGGTCGTTGCAGCGGTCGTTTCTGAAGTTCGACACCACCGCGATCGAGGGGCGGCATGTCACGGCCGCGCAGCTCAACCTGTGGCAGGCGGGGTCGACGACCTGTGACGACCAGCCGACGATCGTGCAGGGCTCAGCGAGCCTGCCTTCCGGCGCGACCTGGAACACCCAGCCGGCCTCGGACGGCACCACGTGGGCGTCCGCCAGCTTCAACGAGGGCGCGGACAACAGCTGCGGCGCCGGGCCGGTCGGGATCGACGTCACGAGCCTCGTCCAGGCCTGGTCGTCCAACGCCCAGCCCTCGCCCGAGACCCTGACGCTGCGCGCCGGCAACGAGAGCCTGGACGCCCAGTTCAAGTCCTTCTACTCCGGCGACACGGCCCTCAAGCCGCAGATCTCCACCACCTACAACTCCTACCCAGGCACCGTCGCGAACCGGTCGACATCGCCGTGTTCAGCACAGTGCGGCGGCAGCCCCGCAACGGTTCTGACCAACAGCACCCGTCCGGTGCTGTCCGGCGCGGCGACCGACGCGGACGGCGCGCCGCTGCGGCTGGACTTCGAGGTGTGGAACTCCGCCGGCACCACGAAGATCACCGACGGCTCCGTCTCCGACATCTCCCCGAACGCGACCGCCTCCTGGACCGTTCCGGCCAGCGTTCTGACGAACGGCACGAGCTACCAGTGGCGCTCCCGCGCCTACGACGGCGTCGACTACTCCCAGGCCTGGTCGAGCTGGATCCCGTTCACCGTCGACACCACCGCGCCCTCGGCACCCACCGCGCTGACCTCGGCCGCCTGGACATCCGGCGGCTGGTCCACCACCACCTCCGGCACCGTCTCGTGGACGTCGCCCGGTGGTGACACCGCGAGCTTCCTCTACGGCCTCGACGAGCCCTCCCCCAGTACCGAGACCACTGGCACGACCACCCCGTCCCTGACCCCGACCGCCGGGCTGCACACCCTCTACGTCCGCACCAAGGACAAGTCGGGCAACCTCTCCCCCGTCGCGTCCTACAGCTTCGGGATCGGCACCGGGGCGCTGGCTAGCCCGGTGGAGAACGCCCGGGTGCAGCGGTTCGTCATCCTGGAAGGGCAGGCCCCGAGCACGCAGGTGTCGGTGGCCTACCAGTACCACCTGGGCACCAGCAGCGGAGCGACCTGGCTGGACGTCCCCGTCGGCGAAACGGTGATCGAGGGCACCTCGACCCATCCGACCTGGCCCGCACCGCGGAACGGGTCGGGGGTGTTCGACCGGCAGAACTGGAACCTGCCCGGCACCCTCGGCGGCGGCTCGGACGGACCGGTGCAGATCCGGGCGTGTTTCCGCACCTCGGCCAACGTCGTGTCGTGCACCGGCGCGCGGACGATCGAGTTCACCCGCAACGCCTTCGGTGACTCCAACGCCAACGGCGACGTGGGCCCAGGCTCTCTGGCGCTGCTGACCGGGGACTACTCGCTGTCGGCCACCGACGTGTCGATGCCGACCTACACCGGTTCCCTGACCGTCGGCCGGTCGACGACCACGCTGACCCCGCCGGCGGCGACCAGCGACCCGTCCGGCGTCTTCGGCCCGGGCTGGACGTCGGACCTGCAGGGCCCGGACAGCGGCACCGCCGGCAGCACCCTGACCGACACCACCTCGACCAACAACACCGTGACCCTGACCTCCAGCGAGGGCACACCGTCCAGCTATACCCGGACCGGGTCGGGGTCCTACCCGTACAGCTACGTCGGCGTCGGAGACACGGCCGTCGACGGGTCGAAGCTGGTCAAGGACTCCGCCACCCAGTTCACCCACACCGGCATCGACGGCACCAAGACCGTCTACGTCGCCAAGACCGTCGGCTCGGCCACCCTCTGGGTCGTCGACCAGGTCGAGGAGCCCGGCTCCGCGACCATCTCCACCTACACCACCGACAGCGCCGGCCGCGTCACCCGCATCCTCGCCCCGGTACCCGACGGCGTCAGCTGCACCACCCTGGTCGCCGGCTGCCGCGCGCTGACCTTCACCTACGCCACCTCCACCACCGCCACCGGCACCACCCCCGCCACCTGGGGTGACTACACCGGCCGCCTCGCCTCGATCTCCATGGCGCTCAACGGGGCATCCGCCGTCGTCGTGGCCCAGTACCAGTACGACAACACCGGCCACCTACGCCAGACCTACGACCCGCGCCTCGACAGCGGCGGCGCCCATCTCGCCACCACCTACGCCTACAACGCCGCCGGCCAGATCAGCTCCTACACCCCACCCGGGCAGGAGACCTGGACCTTCGGCTACGACACCTACAACCGCATCACCACCGTCTCCCGCGTCCGCCCCGCCGGCGCCGGCACCGCCACCCAGACCATCGTCTACGGCCTCGCCCTCACCGGATCAGGCGCACCGATTGACATGGCCGCGGGCGTCGTCGACGACTGGGGACAGCGCGACCTGCCCTCCTGGGCCACCGCCATCTTCCCCGCCAGCCGCGTCCCGTCCAACCCGCCGGTCGCCGCCGACTGGCCCTATGCCGTCATCACCTACCTCAACACCGACGGCCGGCAGGTGAACACCGCCTCCCACGGCAACGGCGCCTGGCAGATCACCACCACCGAGCACGATTCGAACGGCAACGTGATCCGGGAGTTGGGCGCGGAGAACCGCAACCAGGCCCTCACCCCCACCGCCGACACCGACCCCACCGTCACCGCGGTCACCGACTCCGCCGCCCGCGCCCAGCTCCTCGACACCGACACCGTCTACTCGACCGACGGCGTTCTGGTCACCGACACCTTCGGCCCGACCCACCGCATCGTCGACGACACCGGCGCCCAGTACTCCTCCCGCCAGCACACCCACACCGACTACGACGAAGGCGCCCCGTCCTCCGGCCCCTACTGGCTCCCGACCACCATCACCACCACCATCCGCCTCGCCAACGGCACGGACATCCAGCCCCGCAAGACCATCAACGGGTACGAGCCCAAGAGCGGCGCACCCGCCGGCACCTCCGGCTGGACCCTGCGTGAGCCGACCACCGTCGCCGCCTGGATGGGCGGCGGAGCCACCCCCAACATCGTCCGCACCACCTACTACAACACCGCCGGAAACCCCGTAGAAGTCCGCCAGCCGAAGGCCAACGCCGCCGGCACGGACGCCTACACCACCGTCTTCTCCTACTTCACCGCCACCGGGTCCGGTGGCTGCGTGAACGCCTCCTGGACCGGCCTGGCCTGCACCACCGGCCCCGCCGCCCAGCCCAGCAGCGGAAACCCGCTCCCCGTCACCAGCTACACCTACAACAACCTCAACCAGCCCCTGACCAAGGTCGACACCGTCACCTCCGGAACCACGACCACCCGCACCACCACCTACACCTACGACACCGCCGGCCGCCCGGCCTCGGAAGCCTTCGCCGCCAGCCCCGCCGCGAACGGCGGAACCGCCGTACCCACCGCCACCTACGGGTACAGCACCACCACCGGACTTCCCACCACGACCACCGCATCGTCGATCACGCTGACCACCGGCTACGACACCTGGGGCGAGGTCACCTCCCAGACCGACGCCGACAGCAACACCACAACCACCACCTACGACATCGACGGACAGATCTCCACCCTCAACGACGGCAAAGGTACCTACACCTACGTCTACGACACCGCCACCGAACACCGCGGCCTCGTCACCAGCCTCGGCGTCGGAGCCGGAGCCGCCCCATCCACCTTCACCGCCACCTACAACGGCAACGGAGCCCTCACCTCCCAGAGCTACCCGAACGGCCTCATCGCCACCACCCGCTACGACAACGCAGGCGAAGGCACCAGCCTCGCCTACGCCAAATCCGGAACCCCCTGGCTGACCTTCTCCCAGGCCAGCTCCATCAACGGCCAGGTCCGCCTCGACGCAACCCCACCCGCCACCAAAACCCTCAACTACGACCTCACCGGCCGGCTCACCGGCGTCGGCGACGCCGTCAGCTACGGCGGACCCCGCATCTGCACCACCCGCACCTACACCTACGACGCCGACTACAACCGCACCACACTGAACAGCTACCCCGACGCCGGCGGCCAACCCGACACCGGCAACTGCTCCACCTCCACCACCCCCCAGGTCTACTCTCACACTTATGACCAGGCCGATCGGATCACCGACACCGGCTACACCTACGACCTTCTCGGTCGGACAACAGCAGTTCCTGCGGCCGACGCAGGCGGAACCGCACAGACCGTCGGTTACTACGTCAACGACCTGGTCGCATCCCAGACCGTCGCCTCCGCCACCCGCACCTACGCACTCGACCCGGCACGCCGCTTTCGCTCCTGGACGGACGGCTCCGCCACCTTGACCAACCACTACACCACCGCCAGCGGCGACAGCCCCGCCTGGATCGGTGTCACCGGTGGCGCCTGGACCCGCAACATCCTCGGAATCGGCGGAGACCTCGCCGCCACTCAGGACAGCACCGGCACCGTCACACTTCAGCTCGCCAACCTACACGGCGACATCGTCGCCACCGCCGACGACAACACCAGCGCCACCGCCATCGCCAACTACGCCGAATCCGACGAATTCGGCATCCCCTACTTCTCCAGCACCGCTTACACCCGCTACGGCTGGCTCGGAGCCAAACAACGCTCCCGCGACACCCTCGGCGGCCTCACCCTCATGGGCGTCCGCCTCTACAACCCCCTCACCGGCCGTTTCCTCCAGACCGACCCCGTCTCCGGCGGCTCCGCCAGCCGTTACGACTACACCAACCAGGACCCGGTCAATGGCGGTGATCTTCAAGGGCTCTGCGATACCCCTGCCGAGTGGTGTGTAATCGCGATTCTCAAGAACAGCAGTCCTATTCCGTGGAACTTCGCCCTCTGGAACATGAAGTACCACGGCCGATACTGGACTTCCTATGGGGTGAGCGGAGGGCGCGTGTATGCGAGGTATGGCAACTGTTCGAGTAGCCCAGAAGGGGTCCGGGGGATATACAACTTCCACCTGGCCTGTCAAACTCATGACCTAGGCTACGATCTGCTGCGCTACTTCAGAATTGGAGGAAGCGCCCGCCGGGCGGTTGATTGGCTCTTTTATGGCGACATGAACCGGTCATGCCAGTGGTGGAACTACGCTTGTCGGAACGCAGCTTCCACCTATTATACGGTCGTCGCGGCGAACAGCGCACGACAGCGCTACAGGACACCATGATGTCCCAAGACCGGAGAGTTCGTCGCGTCTGGGCCTGCGCCGGCCCTGAGCTGGTCGCATTGGCTTACTTGGTTCTCGTCGGGCTCGCCGCGAAGGGCACCCTCCACTCGCTCGCCCACGATGACTTTGACGGGCTGAACAACCTCCTGCAGCTTCCACTTGCTTTTCCATGGCTTTTTCTGGGGTTTCCATTTAACCTCGGCGAGGTTGAGTACTCCTATTTTCTCACCTGCTGTGGAGCATTCAATGCTTTGCTGTTCTACGCCTGGCTGGTACTGAGACGTGCGCAGAGCCGGGTAGCGGGCAGAACGGGACAGCCAGCATCTACGTATGCAGGAGCGGCTCCCGCCGACGGTCACCGGAATCACCGATTCTCCCGGAGTGATCTTGCCGGGGCGCTGGTCGTTATGGTGCCACTGGTCGGATTGGCGATCATGCTAATCTGGCACGAAGCCAATGAGGTTGACCCCGTCGCCACCATTGCCGCCCACGAGAATTCCGCCGGGACCGTAGCCTTCAGCTCTGATGGCCGTCTGCTCGCCAGCGCCGGCCACGACGGCGCGGTGCGGCTATGGGCTGTCGACCAGGAGGCGACGCATCCCCGGCTTCTGACGTCCGTCGTCGTTGATGACTTCCTGAACTCGTATGACAAGGTGGCGTTCAGCGGGGATCATCGGACCCTGGTCGCCTCGCGCTATGACGGCGAGGTGACTATCTGGAACGTGGTCGACTCCACCACCCTGACCGAGGCCGCGACTCTTCCCGGAAATCCCGGCCTTTTTGCTGGGATGGACCTCAGGTCTGACGGCAAGGTCCTCGCCAGGGCTACCAACGACCATACGGTGCAACTATGGGATCTAGCGGACCCGGCAAACCCTGTTCGACTCGCGTCGTTTGACGCCAGACATGGCGGCAACATCACGGCGATCGCTTTCAGTAGCAATGGTCGGACTCTGGCTATTGCATCGTCCGTGGCGGTCGAGCTATGGAACGTCGCGGATCCGAGCCGGCCGACTGCCGTCGCCGTCGTCACCGAACCAGTTGGCGGCGCGGACGACACCGTGTTCGGCTCTGATGACGCCCTCCTTGCGGTCACTGAGTTCGGCGAGCACGCCGTGACGCTATGGAATCTGTCAGATCCCAGCCGTCCACGGCTGGCCGCGACGCTTCCGACGGACGGCAAGGCTCTGGCGGTCGCGTTCAGCCCTGATCGCAGAACTCTCGCCGTCGCCATCGACAAGGCCGTTCGGCTCTGGGATATCAGCGATCTCCAACATCCCGCCGAACAGGCCACCTTCAGTGGTCACGACGGGTGGATCAGCGACCTCGCATTCAGACCGACGGGTGCCATCCTGGCGAGCGCTGGCGACAACGGAAAGATCCGTCTATGGGATGAAAGCTCCTACTCCTCCCGATAGACGCCTCTGACCTAGTTCCGGACCCGCCACGGTTGGATTGTCCAGCCGTGGCGGGTCCGATCTGTGACCAGCACGTTTGACATCGTCAAAGCGGGCGGGCGCTGCCCTACCCCATCGCCATGCTCACATCCATGGCGGCGCCATGAACATCCGATATCCGCACCGCGGTGGCGCCGGGTGGAACGGCGCGGATCGGCCACCGTCAGCCGGTGCGCGTTGTTCTTGCCGTATCCCACCTGCCCCCCAGAACGGCAGGAAATAACGGAGCGTAACCATCGTCGGGCGGGTGACGCGACCGCAGGTCCCAGCCCAGGCGGCCGAAGACAGCACCCAAATCAAGATCATTCTCTGCACAAAATTGCCGAATGCGCCCACAATGCACTCACAAGCCAATTTCGATCTTGAGTAGATGATCTATGGCTCCGCAAAAGGGAGTGTCCGACTACCGGTTGGGAGGATGCTCCACGACCGGATCGTGACCTTATATGCAGCTCGGAGATCAGATGACCAACCCGAGCGGCCTGTCGCTGCTGACGTTCAACATAGGTAACCCCTCCCTTGAACGCGCCCGTCATCAGCTCGCCTGGCTCGCCGATCGTCCCGAGCAGGTGCTGGTTCTGACCGGGACGAAGCTCAGCGACGGGTGCCGGCTGCTCGCCGACGCGTTTGGCGCGGCCGGTTACCGGGTGATCCATACCTGGCCCGAGCCCGGCGAGTACGGAGCGATGATCGCCAGTCGGGTCGAGGCGGTACCCGATGCGTTCCCGGACCGGGTCGGTTACCTGCCGGCCCGCGCCGCCGCCGTGGTCCTACCGACCCCGACGGGGCCGCTGCGGCTGATCGGCCTGTACACGCCCTCCCGGGACGCCAGCCCGGTGAAGACCGAACGGAAGCAGAAATGGCTGGCGGCCTGCGATACGGCGCTGGCCGGTGGTCAGCAGCTGGCCACCGTGCTGCTCGGCGACCTGAACATCCTCGAACCGGACCACCGCCCCCACTACCCGTTCTTCGCCCCATTCGAGTACGACTTCTACCGCGCGCTCGTCGGCGAGCACCATCTCGTCGATGCTTTCCGCCTCCTGCACCCCACCGCGGACGCCTACAGCTGGGTCGGACGCACCGGCGACGGCTACCGGTACGACCACGCCCTGTGCTCCGCGTCCCTGCGCAGCCGCATCACGGACTGCCACTACGTCGACGAGCCGCGTACGATCCGGTTGTCCGACCATTCCGCACTCACCCTCACCCTGGCCGTACCGGCTTTCCCGGTACATGAGGTGACCGACCCTCGAGGCCCGGCAGAACCCGACACCCGGTTCTGACAAGGCCTGGCCGGGCGCAGAAGCTGATCCGCGGGCCCGCTACGCTGCTCCCGTCGCGCCGTCGGACGTCACGGAGGGCAGCAGGGGAACACTGTGGAGCTGCGTCCACTGCTCGTTGATCGCGACTTCTCCGTCCGCCCCGGCCGTCCCGCGGACGTCGCCCCGCTCCGCACGATCCTGGCCGAACCGTCGGTGGCCTGAGCAGCCGGTTCCAGGGGCACGGAATCGGCACGAGGGCGGTGCGACTCCTTTCTCGTTTCCTCTGCCAGCACCGGGGTCATCATCGAATCACTAGTGACCCCGCGGCCGCCAACGACAGGGCGATCCGCTGCTACAAGAAGGTCGGTTTCCTGCCCGTCGGAATCATGCGCAGGTATGAGCGCGGCCCGGACGGCGCTTTCCGTGATGGGCTACTCATGGACCTGATCAGCGATGATTTGGAGGCTGGATACGGAGCGCGCCACGGCGCGCCCCTCCACCCTTCGTAGCTTCCGCGGGAGGCGTTCATCAGGTGTCCTCCTGCCGAGATCGCGGGGCAGGCCGCTCCTGTAGTGGCGCCGCGGTGTCGGGGTGGCGTTCCGGTGCGTCCGGGCGATCGTCCCAGTGGGCCCGGAACGGCTCGAGCCAGCGGGCGAGCTCCCGCAGCGGCGCGGGCTCCAGGAGGTAGAGCCGGCGCTGTCCGTCGGGGCGGACAGTGACTAGCCCGGCCTCACGCAGGATCCGCAGGTGCTTGGACACGCCGGGCTGGCTCAGCCCCAGCTGTTCGACCAGTTCGTTGACGGGCCGAGGGCCGGCGCGGAGCAGCTCGAGCACCCGGCGGCGGTGCGGGTCACCCACCGCGGCCCAGATCACAGGTTCCACAACTCGACTATCACCAAAAAGTTATATTGCTGTCAAGCGATTACTTTTCCGTGACGGACGTCCCGGAAATTCGTCTGCGCCGCTATGAGTCCGCGGGATCACCGATCTCGAAACTGAACGCCGTGTTCGCGCCGTCGACGGAGTCGACGGCGACGTCCACCGGATAGGTCGTGCCGTCCGCCGGGTCGGTCAGCGCGCACTGCATCTCGACACCCACCTTCGCCCGCAGCGAAGCGGGGCAGTCGGCGGAAAGGTCCGTGCTCTGGAATCGTGTGCCGAACGTGTTGACGATCTCCCCCTCCACATCGGTCTCGTCAACCGCTGTCACACCCACGAGGTCGAGATTGAAATGGGTGTCGTCGCCGTTGACCGAGTCGACGGAGACGTTCACCGGGTACGTCGCGCCGTCCCCCGGGTCGGTCAGCGCGCACTGCATTGTCACGCCCACCTCGGCCTGGAGGGACTCCGGGCAGGCCACCTCGACCGGAGGATCCACCCGCTGGAAAAGCGGGCCGAACTTGGCGGTGATCCGGTCCTCCACCTCGCCCCTGGCGACCGAGCTGCCGCCCAGGGAGACCGAACCCTCGCATCCCGCGAGGACGGCGGCGGCCAGCAGGCAGCCGGCCACGACACGAACGCCGCCCCCGGCCACGGGGCCCGGCCGTCGCCTGCGTGGTCCCGCACCGCGCGGTTCCTGGCGACGCCCTTCGTGACGCCGCCTTTCATCAGGCCGCAGGTCTCCACCGCGCACCGACGGCCTTCCCGAATACAGGTTCATGTCCATCCCCTCCAGACCGACGGAACATTCCGCGAGGAAAAATTCGGCGAACAATGAAAGGGACGCCACCCACCAAGGGAAAGGATCCAGTGCCACCTGCCGAACCGAATTACGGAATGACTCCCCGCCAGATCACAGACCGCACATCAATGTCAATGTAGCAGCCCGGATGTCCCAGGCATGGGTGAAAGAATGTCACTACCGCGACACGACGGGAGGACGTCAACCTGAATGCGGCGGTCACCGCGGCGCAGTGGCGGGCGCCGCCGCGGCCGCGAGCCGTTCCGGTCGAGGAACGGCCCGTGTCCCGCCGGCGGCAGGACCCGGGCAGGTGAGTTCCCTCGTCTGACGGGACCGGTGCCTGCCGGCCGGCGGGTGCTCACCGGGCCGGGCGGATCGTTCCCGTCACCTCACCGAAGCCGATGCGCACGCCGCTGTCGCCGGGGGCGGGGGCGGTGGCCCGGATGGTGACGGTGTCACCGTCCTCGAGGAACGTCCGCTCGGTGCCGTCGGGCAGTCGCAGCGGCTCGGTGCCGTTCCAGGTGAGCTCCAGGAAGGACCCGCACTCGTCGCGGCGCGGGCCGGAGACGGTGCCCGAGGCGAAGAGGTCGCCGGTGCGCAGCGCCGCGCCGCCGACGGTGAGATGCGCCAGCTGCTGCGCGGGCGTCCAGTACATCTCGGCGAAGGGCGGGCGGCTGACCACGGAGCCGTTCCAGCTCACCTCCAGCCGCAGGTCGAGGCCCCACGCGCCGTTGTCCCGCAGGTAGGGCAGCGGTTCGGGCTCCCGCGGCGGCGGCTGGAACCGCGCCGCCGCCAGCGCGTCGAGCGGGACGACCCAGGGCGAGACCGACGTCGCGAAGGACTTCCCGAGGAACGGCCCGAGCGGCACGTACTCCCACGCCTGGATGTCCCGCGCCGACCAGTCGTTCACCAGCACCACGCCGAACACGTGGTCGGCGAACGCCGCCGGGGTGACCCGTTCACCGAGCGCCGACGGTGTCCCGACGACGAAGCCGACCTCCGCCTCGATGTCGAGGCGGGTCGTCGGGCCGAACGCCGGCGGCTGGCCGTCGGCGGGCCGGCGCTGCCCGCACGGGCGGACGATCTCGGTTCCGGAGACGACGACCGTGCCGGAGCGGCCGTGGTAGCCGACAGGCAGGTGCCGCCAGTTCGGGTTCAGCGGATCACCACCGGGGCGCAGGATCCGTCCGACGTTGCTGGCGTGGTGCTCGGAGGCGTAGAAGTCGACGTAGTCGGCCACGTCCACCGGCAGGTGCAGCCGGACCGCGTCACGCGGGATCAGGCTGGGCCGCGCCGCCGCTTTCTGGGCCGGGTCGGTCAGCAGGCTGGTGATCCGTGCGCGGACTGCCGTCCAGTGGCGCCGGCCCCGGCTGAGGAACTCGTTCAGCCGGGGCCGGGCGAACACCGGGTCCCCCAGCGCGGCGGCCAGGTCCAGCACGTGGTCGCCGATGGCGACGCCGATCCGGGGGCTCCCACCGTCGACGGAGAAGGCGCCGTAGGGGAGGTTCTGCAGCGGGAAGTCCGAGCCCTTGGGTACCGGCACCCACGAACGGGCCGTCACGCCGACGCCTCGGTCCCGGCCGACGCCGCCGCCCCGGACGGTGCCGCGGAGCTGACGAGGCCGAGCCGGCGCAGGTCCTCGACCGGTGTGTCTGTCCGGCATGAGCCGTATGCGACGAGGGCCCGGCGTGCGGCGCGGGCCAGCTCCGGCGGCACCGCGCGGGCCTCGGCGACGAGCGCGGCCTCGTCCGCGCGGTCGAGGATCTCGCTGACCGCCGGGAGGCCGGCGCCGTCGACCGCGCGGCAGGTGGCGAGCACCAGGTTGAGGAACCCGTGGTGGGTGAAGCCGGTTCGCCGGTCCCGGTAGGGCAGCGCGTGGTGGAGCCCGGCGGTCGCCTTGAACGGCACGCCGCCGCGCGCGCAGGCGACCACGAACCGGGCCACTTCCGCGGACGGGGGGAACTGTTCCGCGCGCGCCCCGCCGCACCGGATCTTGACCCCGTGGCCGGCGGCCGACACCCGCGCCAGGGCGTCGAGATCCCCGCGCGGCGTCTCGACGAAACAGGGCACGGACGGTGGCACCGCCGCCAGCGCGGCAAGGTCACCCAGCGGCCCCTCGACCCCGACCAGCTCGACGCGCGGGTCGCCCTCAAGGCGGGCCAGGGCGGTGTGGAGCGTCCTCGGCTCCAACGGGCTGACGAGGCCCAGCGCGAGACGCCCCTCGGCGGCGGTCCCGTCGAGACGCCCGCTGAAGGCTCCACACCCGCGCGCACCGGCGGCGAGCGCTTCGAGGAGTTCGTCGACGCGGGACACGGCGCACAGGAAGTGGCCGGTCAGGACGCCGGTGGGGTCCGCGCGGTCGTGCCGGTGCCGGCGGAGGGCGGCGGGCATGGGCAGTTCCTCGGGCGGGAACAGCCCGGCGTCGTCGACCAGCCCGGCGAACAAGCCCGGCGGCGGATGGCCGGTCACCCCGCGCCGCCCCGCGCCGCCGCTTGCGCCGCCCACGTCCAGGCGTAGTCGGGGTCCTCGCAGGCGAGGCCGCCCTCGCCGAGCTCGAGTGGGGCGAAGGTGTCGACCATGACCGCGAGCTCGTCGACGAACTCCACCCCGATGCTCGCCTGCACCGCCCCGGGCTGCGGGCCGTGGGTGTGCCCGGCGGGATGCAGCGAGAGGGAACCAGGCCCGATCCCGGAACCGCGGCGGGCTCCGTAGGCACCGCCGGCGTAGAAGATCACTTCGTCGGAGTCGATGTTGGCGTGGTAGTACGGCGTCGGGATCGCGTCGGGGTGGTAGTCGACCTTGCGGGGCACGAAGTTGCAGACGACGAAGTTACGGCCCTCGAAGACCTGGTGCACCGGCGGTGGCTGGTGCAGCCGGCCGGTGATCGGCTCGAAGTCGCCGATGTTGAACAGGTACGGGTAGAGGCAGCCGTCCCAGCCGACGACGTCGAACGGGTGGGTCCGGTAGGTCAGCACCGTGCCGGCGACGCCGCCGGTCCCGGCCCCGGGCCCGCGGTGCTTCACGTACACCTCGACGTCCGTTCCCTCCTCGAGCAGCGGCCCGGCCGGGCGGCGCAGGTCGCGTTCGCAGTAGGGGGCGTGCTCGAGGAACTGGCCCGAGGCTGACAGGTAGCGCTTCGGCGGGCGGATGTGGCTGTTCGCCTCGATGATGTAGGCACGCAGCGGCTCGTCGCCGCTCGGCGTCCACCGGTGCGTCGTGCCGCACGGGACGACGACGTAGTCGCCGGGGCCGGCCGGCAGTGTGCCGAACACGGTGTCGACGCGGGCGGTGCCGGCCTCGACGTAGACGCACTCGTCACCGGTGCCGTTGCGGTAGAGCGGTGAAGGCGCGCCGGCCGCGACGTAGCAGAGCCGGACGTCGGTGTTGCCCAGGAGCAGCCGCCGCCCGGTGACGACGTCGAGGCTCCGCCATCCCTCGGCCGCGGTGAGGGTGTGGGTGCGCAGGTGCCGCGGCCGCAGCGGGTGGTTGGCGACGGTGCCGAGGGCGGGCAGCTCCCACGGCCGGGCCGCGCTGATCGCCGCCGGGATCTCCCGGTGGTACAGCAGTGACGAGTCCGCGGAGAAGCCCTCCGATCCCATCAGCTCCTCGCTGTACAGGCCGCCGTCGCCGTCGCGGTGCTGCGTGTGCCGTTTGGGCGGGACGTCCCCGGTCCGGGCGTAGTACGGCATCGTCGGGTCCTTTGCGTCGGGTCCTCAGAACCTCGGCTCCTCAGAACGTCGGCACCTCAGAGGTTTCCCCGCCGTTCCTGCTCGCGTTCGATCGCCTCGAACAGGGCCTGGAAGTTGCCCTTGCCGAAGCCGAGCGATCCGTGCCGCTCGATGAGCTCGAAGAACACCGTCGGACGGTCCCCCAGCGGCCTGGTGAAGATCTGCAGGAGGTATCCGTCCTCATCGCGGTCGACCAGGATCCGGCGTCGCCGGAGCTCCTCGACCGGTGCCCGCACCTCGCCGACGCGGGCCCACAGCGCGGGGTCGTCGTAGTAGGTGTCGGGGGTGTCGAGGAACTCGACGCCCTCGGCCCGCATCGCGTCGACCGAGGCGAGGATGTCACCGGTCGCCAGCGCGAGGTGCTGTACGCCGGGACCGCCGTGGAACTCCAGGTACTCCGCTATCTGCGACTTCCGCCGGCCGGGCGCGGGCTCGTTGAGCGGGAACTTGACCCGGTGGTTGCCACTGGCGACCACCTTGCTCATCAGCGCCGAGTACCGGGTGGCGATGTCGCCGCCGACGAACTCGGCCAGGTTCGTGAAGCCCATGACCCGGTTGTAGAACGCCACCCACTCGTCCATGGCGCCGAGCTCGACGTTGCCCACGACGTGGTCCAGGGCCTGGAACAGGCTGCGCGGCGCACCCGGCCGCCGGACGTACCCGGAGCGGCGCTCGACATAGCCCGGCAGGTAGCACCCGGAGTAGCGCGACCGGTCGACCAGGGTGTGCCGCGTCCGCCCGTAGGCGGCGATGGCGGCGAGGCGCACGACGCCGTGCTCGTCGCGCAGCTCGTGCGGCTCCTCGAGCACCTGCGCACCCTGGGCGCGGGCGTGCGCGACACACCGGTCGACGTCGGGCACCTCCAGCGCGATGTCGACGACGCCGTCGCCGTGCCGGCGGTGGTGGTCGAGCAGGGGGCTGTCCGGGCGCACTCCCCCCTTGAACACGAAGCGCACCGCGCCGCTGGTGAGGACGTAGGAGCAGTGGTCGGGCTCGCCCGTCTCCGGCCCGGAGTAGGCGACGAGGTCCATGCCGAACGCCGACTGGTAGTAGTGGGCCGCCTGGTTGGCGTTGCCGACCACCCACACCACCGCGTCCCAGCCGGACACCGGGAACGGGTCGCCGGCCGGGTCGTGCTCGACGAGACCGACCAGCTGTCGGAGCTGGTCGACGTCCAGCTCGGCCGTGCGCTCCTGGCCGGTCAGCGTCACTTCGGTGCTCATGGACGTCCTCTCGGCCGGGCGGGAGTCGAGGCGGCGGCGCTGGCGCGCGAACGCGAGAGGGACACTACCTTGAGTGACATGATGCCGCCTGGTGTGACGACTCGCCTGGTGTGATGAGACGGGTTGGTCAGCGGCCGGTGACCTCGCCGGCGGTCAGGTCCTGGGTTCCGATGACCCGCAGCAGGTCGAGCTGGTCGCGCGCCGGGCTGCCCGGCCGCGGGTAGAGCACGACCAGCGTCTGGGTCCCCGCGTCGCTGGTCAGCGTCTCGCACAGCAGGTCCACGGTGCCCACCGCCGGATGGATGATCCGCTTGTGGTCGGCGCGGCGCACCATGACCTCGTGCTCCGCCCAGAGCCGCGCGAACTCCTCGCTGCGGCCCAGCAGGTCAGCCACGAGATCCTCCACATCCGCGTCGCCGCGGCGCCGGCCGTGGGTGGCGCGCAGGTCCGCGACGTGCGTGCGGGACAGCCGCTCCCAGTCCTCGCGCGGGAACCGCGACCGGACGTCCGGCTCGGCGAACCAGAGCCAGGTGTTGTTGCGGGCCCGTCCCGGGCGGGCGGAGATGTCGCCGGACAGCGCGACCGACATGCGGTTGCGCGCCAGGACCTCGCCGATGTCGGAGACGACGAACGCGGGAGTGTCGGTGAGCCGGTCGAGGATGTACAGCAGACCGGGCGAGACGTGCGCGGCGGTGGACGTCCGCGGCGGGGGCGGCTGGCCCGCGAGGTGGAACAGGTGGTCGCGTTCGTCGTCGCGCAGGCGCAGCGCCCGGGCCAGCGCGGCCAGCAGCGGCGCGGACGGCCGCGGCCCACGGGACTGCTCGAGGCGGGTGTAGTAGTCGGTCGACATGACGGCGAGCGCGGCCACCTCGTCGCGGCGCAGCCCCGGGGTGCGCCGGCGCACCCCGGGGGGCAGGCCGACGTCCGATGGCTGCAGCTGCGCGCGGCGCCGGCGCAGGAAGTCGGCGAGCCCGGAGCGATCCATGCCACCAGCGTTCCCCACACCCGGCGGCCGAGCCAGGGACCGGCGATCCCACGATGAATGATCCCTGCCGCGGCGTCGCCCGCCGCAGCAGACTGGCGGCCATGACGCAGACGACGATGGCGACAAGGCGGCTCGGGGCGACCGGGCCGGAGGTGGGTGCGCTCGGGCTCGGTTGCATGGGCATGTCCGGCATGTACGGGCCGGCCGACGACGACGAGAGCGTGGCGACGATCCTCGCCGCGGTCGACGCGGGGATGACCCTGCTCGACACCGGCGACTTCTACGGCATGGGACACAACGAGCTGCTGGTCGGCCGCGCCCTGCGCCAGCTCGACCGGGACGCGGTGACGGTGAGCGTGAAGTTCGGCGCGCTGCGCGACGCGGTCGGCGGCTGGGGTGGTTTCGACGCCCGCCCGGCGGCGCTGCGCAACTTCCTGGCCTACTCGCTGGTGCGCCTGGGCACCGACCATGTGGACGTCTACCGGCCGGCCCGGCTCGACCCCGCCGTGCCGATCGAGGAGACCATCGGAGCGATCGCCGAGCTGGTCAAGGCCGGCCTCGTCCGGCACATCGGCCTGTCGGAGGTCGGCCCGGAGACGATCCGGCGGGCGGCGGCCGTGCACCCGATCTGCGACCTGCAGATCGAGTACTCGGTCCTCTCCCGCGGCATCGAGGACGAGATCCTGGCGACCTGCCGCGAGCTGGGGATCGCGATCACCGCGTACGGGGTGCTCTCCCGCGGGCTGATCGCCGGCACCGGCCCGTCGGGGCACAGCGGTGACTTCCGGGCGCACAGCCCGCGCTTCCAGGGCGCGAACCTCGACCACAACCTGGGGCTCGTCGAACGCCTGCGGCCGGTCGCCGAGCGCCACAACATCTCCGTCGCGCAGCTGGCCATCGCCTGGGTCGCCGCCGCCGGTCCGGACGTCATCCCGCTGGTGGGGATGCGCCGCCGCAGCCGCATCGACGACGCCCTGGCCGCCGCGGCCGTCACCCTGTCCGAGCAGGATCTGGCCGACGTCGACCGGGCGGTGCCCGCCGGGTCGGCCGCGGGTGGACGGTACGAGGACGCCCAGCTCGCCGCCCTCGACAGCGAGCGTCCCGCCGAGCGCTGACGCGGCCCCGCCAGCCCGCCCACGCACAGGTGGTGCACAGGGAACGCACAGCGTAGGCATCGCCGGGCCCGCCATGATCGAGCCATCAGGTCAGCCGATCGCAGATGGAGGGCACATGGCGGATCACCGGAGTCCCGGCCGGACGCGGGCGTACGAGGGGCGCCCGCTGGCCCGGCCCGACGAGGAGATCGTCGACCAGGGCCTCGCCTTCGACGCCGGCACACTGCTGAGCCGGCGGCGGATGCTGGCCTTCTTCGGCCTCGGCGCCGCGTCGGCGGGCCTGGCGGCCTGCGGCTCGGACTCGACCGGATCCACGGCCTCAGCCACCTCGGGGACGTCCACCTCGGGGACGTCGGCCGCGACAGCGAGCGCGGCGGCCGGGGAGATCCCCGAGGAGACGGCGGGCCCCTACCCGGGCGACGGGTCCAACGGGCCGGACGTCCTCGAGCAGAGCGGTGTGGTCCGCAGTGACATCCGGTCCAGCTTCGGCGACTCGACCGGTACCGCCGAGGGCGTCCCCATGACGCTGGCGCTGACGGTCCGCGACCTCGCGAACGGCGGCACGCCCTTCGCCGGGGTGGCCGTGTACGTGTGGCACTGCGACCGCGAGGGCCGCTACTCGATGTACTCCGACGGCGCCACCGACCAGAACTACCTGCGCGGGGTCCAGGTCGCCGACTCCGCCGGCACGGTCCGCTTCACCAGCGTCTTCCCGGCGTGCTACACGGGGCGCTGGCCGCACATCCACTTCGAGGTCTATCCCGACCAGGCCAGCATCACCGACTCGACCAAGGCCATCGCCACCTCGCAGGTCGCGCTGCCGCAGGACGTCTGCGAGAAGGTCTACGCCCAGTCGGGCTACGAGGCGTCCGTGCGCAACCTGGCGCAGGTCAGCCTAACCAGCGACGGTGTCTTCGGCGACGACGGGGCCGCCAGCCAGCTCGGCACCGTGACCGGAGACGTCTCCGGTGGCTACGCGGTCTCGCTCGCCGTCGGCGTCGATACCGCGACGGCCGCGGGCGGCGGCCAAGTCTCCGGCGGCGGAGCGCCGGCCGGCCGGCCGCCCGGCGGGCGCTGAGCGGCGGCGAGCGGCACGGGCTGGATCAGCCGCGCAGCTCCCAGCCGTTGCCGGCCGGGTCACGGCAGATCACGATCCGCCGGCCGTCGAAATCACCCGCGGTGAACGGGACGCCGGCCGCGGTCAGGCGCGCCTCGATCTCGGCGCAGTCGTCACCGACCTCGATCGCCGTGTGCGCCTTGGCCGCGGGAACGTGGTCGGGATCGAGGCTCAGGTGCACCTGCGTGCCGTCGTCGGCCTCGAACCACCGCGCGCGGCCGCGGACCGCAGCCGGCGGCTCGAGCCGCCGGTAGCCGAGCACCCCCACCAGGAAGTCCGCCTCGGCGTCGGCGGCATCCGGCGGAACCCCGAGGTTGGCATGGTGAAATCTCGGCACGCACCGGAGTCTGACACAGAAGCCACCTCCGGCGGAACGTCCTCGCCCCCGGTCAGCCGGCCTCAGCCTCCGAGCGGGCGGCCGACGAGCCCGGCCCGCTCGGCGACGAACTCCTCGACGCTGTGCGCCGGACGTCCCGCCCGCAGTCGGGAAATGTTTGGATTCTGTCGCCTTGGCAAGTGACAGGCACCGGCGCCCGACGGGTGCCGCCGATCATACCCGGAGGGGCAGATGGCCAGCGAGACGACCTGTCCGGCACCACTGTTCCCGGCACCGCCGTTCGACCAGGAGCTCAACCCGCTGCTGGTGTCCGGCCAGCTGCCGTCCACCGTGGACGCCGCGCGCATGGTCGCCCTGCGCACGCCGACACCGCTCGTGGGCGTCGACGAGGCGCTGGCCGCGCGGGACCTCGTCCGTGCGGACCGGCTCGTTCCCGGGCTGGACGGAGACCCGGACGTCACCGTCGCCGTCATCAGGAAGCGCGCGGGCGCGCCGGGCGGGCCGGGCGTCTACTTCGCCCACGGCGGCGGGATGGTCATGGGTGACCGGTTCAGCGGCATGGACCGCTACCTGGACTGGATCACTCTCTTCGACGCCGTCGTGGTCTCCGTGGACTACCGGCTCGCGCCGGAGCATCCCGACCCGGCGCCGCTGCGCGACACCTACGCCGGTCTGGTCTGGACGGCGGAGCACGCCGCGGAGCTCGGGTTCGCCCCGGGCCGGCTGATCGCCGCGGGCCTGAGCGCCGGCGGCGGGCTCGTCGCGGGGGCGACGCTGATGGCCCGGGACCGCGGCGGGCCCGCGCTCGCCGGGCAGATCCTGCTCTGCCCGATGCTCGACGACCGCGACGCCACGGTCTCCACGCAACAGATCGACGGCATCGGCGTGTGGGACAGGTCCAGCAACATCGCCGGCTGGGGCGCCCGGCTCGGTGACCGGCGCGGCACGGACGACGTCTCGGAGTACTCGGCCCCCGCCCGGGCCACCGACCTCTCCCGGCTGCCGCCGACCTACCTCGACTGCGGATCGGCGGAGGTGTTCCGGGACGAGGTGGTCGCCTATGCCTCGGGAATCTGGGCGGCCGGCGGGTCCGCGGAACTGCACGTGTGGGCCGGCGGCTTCCACGGTTTCGACGCAGTGGCGCCGGACGCCGCGATCTCCGTTGCCGCGCGGAAGACCCGGGACGATTTCATCCGGCGCCTTCCCGGGTCCCGCACACCGTGAGGATCGATGAATAATCGCTCACTCCGAGCCTGCCGACCCGCACCCACCCGCATCCAGGCGCACACGAAGGTCGACCCTCCGCACAGGGAAACATACGAACGCGTAACGGAGACTCCCGCCGCGGCACGCACGCACCCCTAGATCACATTCCACATCGTGGAATAGTAAGCGCTCACTTGTCCAAGTCGGTTCGGGCGGTTAGCCTTTCCTCGGCGCCAGGAAACCGGCCCGGGGAGAGCGGCGGCGGACCGTCCAGAGCGCCGTACGGCGAGGGCGGCGGCACGTTCGGTCATCGATCCGCGTGATCGCCGCTTCGTGCGTCCCCTCGTATCGGCGGAAGTGAGAGCACTCGACATGGATCGCGAGTCGGAGTCCCCACGTGCGGAATTACTCGCGGCTACCAATGAACAGATCGAAGACGCGGCTGGCCACGCCGATCCGATGGCACTGCGGGGATTGCTGTACCAACTGACCGGCGACGAGAGCGTCGCCGCCACGAAGGTCGGTCCGGTGCCGGGCTACGTGGGCGGGAACCTCTCGGTCGGCCTCACCGATCCGGCTGACATCGCCCTGCTCCGGGCGAAGGCCGCGGATTTCCTGAAGGCCTACCGTGACTCCGGCGCGCCGGGCATCGACCCCGGGCCGCGCGAGCGGCTGCCGCGCAGCCTCGCGCTCGCCGGCGGCCTGGACGAGCTCCCCGCGGAGGACGTCGACCTGTGGGTGGAGGAGCTCGGCCTCGATCCCTGGGTCCGGGGGCTGACCTGGAAGGAGTCCACCCCGCCGGAGCGGCTCGCGGACTTCTCCGTCATCGTCATCGGCACCGGCATGGGCGGCCTGAACACGGCGGTCCAGCTCCAGCACGCCGGCATCACGTTCACGGTGATCGAGAAGAACTCCGGCGTCGGCGGGACGTGGTACGAGAACCGCTACCCGGGCGCGCGGGTCGACTCGCCGAGCCGTGCCTACATGCACATGATCGGCGTCGAGTTCGACTGCCCGTCACCGTGGTGCTCGCAGGCCGAGAACCAGCGCTACTTCGACTGGGTGGCCGACACCTTCAACCTCCGCGAGCACATCGTGTTCGACACCGAGGTGACGACGGTGGTCTGGCAGGAGGACACCTCCACCTGGGAGGTCACGGCGAAGGGGCCGGAGGGCGAGCGGGTCTTCCGGGCGAACGCGGTCATCAGCGCCGTCGGGCTGCTCTCGCGGCCCAGCGTCCCGACCATCGCGGGCACGCAGGACTTCCAGGGCCCGGCGTTCCACACCGCGCGCTGGCCGGAGGGTCTGGAGCTGGGCGACAGGCGGGTCGGTGTGATCGGCACCGGCTGCTCGGGCGTCCAGATGACTCCGGAGCTGGCGAAGCTCGCCTCGCACGTCACGGTGTTCCAGCGGACACCGCAGTGGCTGTTCGAGCACGCCGGCTACCTGTCACCGTTCCCGGACCAGGTGACCTGGCTGGACCGCAACTTCCCGTACCACCCGCACTTCATGCGGTTCCGGACCAACTGGCTGCTCGGGCCGTACCAGTCGGGGCCGCTGCGCGAGATCGACCCGGAGTTCGACGACCCGTTCGCGCGCAGCGCCGTCAACAAGGAGATCCGCGACGAGCGGGTCGCCTTCATCCGGCAGAAGCTCGCCAGCCGGCCCGACCTCGCCGAGAAGATGATCCCGCCGCACCCGCCGTTCTCGGCGCGGCCGGTGCAGGTCGACGCGAACTACAACATGTACGACGCGATCATGCGGGACAACGTCGCCCTGGTCACCGAGGGAATCGACCGGATCACCCCGACCGGCATCCGCACGGTGGACGGAACCGAGCACGAGCTGGACGTCATCGTCTACGCGACCGGGTTCAAGGCGAACGAGTGCCTGTGGCCGATGGAGGTGCTGGGGCGCAACGGGCGCTCCGTGCACGAGCTGTGGGCGAAGGACGGCCCGCGTGCCTACCTCGGCGCGATGCTGCCGGGCTTCCCGAACCTGTTCCTCATCTACGGGCCGAACATGAACCCGTACGGCGGCCTGGGCGTCGTCAACCACCAGGAGATGGTCACCCGCTGGCTCCTCGAGTGCATCGAAAAGGTCATCGTCGAGGAGAAGGCCTCCATCGACGTCACCGAGAAAGCCTACTGGCGCTACAACGACCAGCTCGACGAGCGCGAGAAGTACAAGATCTACAAAGATGCGCGGGCGAACAGCTACTACCGTAACGAGCACGGCCGCTCGGTCACGAACTGCCCGTTCCCCGGGAACGAGATGTGGCACCGGCTGCGCCACCCGGACTTCGACGACCTGATCCTGCGTTGACCCCGCCGGCCCGCCTGCCCGTGGTCGGGGCCGGCGGGCGGTCAGGGCACGGGCGCCCTCGCGTTGGCGGGAGCCCCCGGTCAGGCCGGGTGCGGGGGCCATTCCAGGCCGGACAGCGAGGCCAGCGCGTGCACCAGTGCCTGGGCGCCGTCACGGCCGCGGTCCTGCGCCTGCAGGGCCACGTAGAGCTGGTTGGCGAGCGCCAGCCCCGGCAGGGCGAGCCTGGCCCGCCGGGCCTCGGCGAGCGCGATGCCAAGATCCTTGACCATGTGGTCGACGAAGAACCCGGGCGCGAAGTCGCCGCCCACCACCCGTGGCGCGAGGTTCGACAGCGACCAGCTGCCGGCGGCGCCGCTGGCCACCGACTCCAGGACTCCGGCGACGTCCAGCCCGACCCGGCTGGCGTACAGCAGTCCCTCCGACATCGCGACCATGGTGCTGGCGATGAGGATCTGGTTCACCATCTTCGTGTGCTGACCGGCACCGTACTCGCCCTGCCGGACGATCGTGGCGCCCATCGCCTCGAAACCGGGGCGGACCGCCTCGAACACGTCGGCCGGGCCGCCGACCATGATCGAGAGTGTGGCGTTGCGGGCGCCGACGTCGCCGCCCGACACCGGCGCGTCCAGCGCGTGCACCCCGATCTCCCCGGCGGCCCGGCCGATCTCGACCGCGAGCGCGGGCTCGCTCGTCGTCATGTCGACGAGAACCGCGCCGGGCTTCGCACCCGCGAGCGCGCCGGCGGGGCCGAGCAGCACCTCGCGGACGTCCGCGGGCAGGCCCACCATCGAGAACACGACATCGCTGCCGGCCGCCACCTCGGCGGGCGAGTCGGCCCAGGTCGCCCCCGCGGCGAGCAGGCCCTCGGCGCTCTCCCTGCTGCGGGTCGTGACCGTCACCCGGTAGCCGCGGCGCAGCAGGTGCCCGCACATGGACGCGCCCATCACCCCGGTCCCGATCCACCCGACCCGGGTCGACTCGGGTGACATCGGCTCGGGTGACACCGGCGAGGAACCTGCGACGGACAAGACGACCCGCTTCCTGTGCGATCACGCACGACTGTGTCCCACTGCCACCTCGTACGACCCCGTACGTCCCACGAGTTGTAAGTCCCGTACGACCCACGAGTTCGTACCACCCGGCCCCGCCGCCGGGGGCGGCCGGCTCAGTGCACCGCGGCGCGGCGCAGCGCGCGGTACAGCAGCTGGGGATCGCCCATCCGGCGGCGCAGCGCCCGCTCCAGGCCGGCGATCGGGTAGAGGTTCTGGGGGGCGCGGGCGTCCTTGAACTCGGTGGAGGCGAAGCGGCGCAGCGTCACCTGGCTCTGGTCGGCCAGCGCGATCGCCTCGGCGGCGGACATGTCCGCGCCGCACTCGACCCGCACCACACCGGCCCACGGCGCGCCCGGCCCGCCGGGCAGCCGCAGGTACCAGCTGTGCCTGTCCCAGCTGGTACCCATCAGGAAGACCGGGGTGCGCTGCCCCGGGCCGAGGGTTCCGACCATCGCGTGCTGGCGCGGCGGCAGGTAGGCCGACTGGTGGGTCTTGACGAAGCCCAGGGTCCGCGGCAGGTGCTGGCGCCCGCGCAGCGGGCCGTCGACGACCAGCAGGTCGGTGCCGCCGGCCGGGTCGTCGCCGGCCGGGTCGGCCGTGTGGTGGCCGCCGGTCGGGTGGTCGCCGAGCTGGGCGCGGGCGGCGGCGGCCGACTCCACCTCCAGCTCGCCGAGGGCCCGCTGCAACGCCAGGCTCAGTCCGACCGGGTCGGTCGCGCGGGTGCGGCGGACGGGGTAGTCGCCGGCGGTCGTCCGGACGTCCCCGGCGTGCGCGGCGGCGGTGAACGTCCCCCGGCGCACCGTCGCGACGGCCAGGTGGGCCCCCGCCGCGCAGCAGCAGACGACCCCGCTGGCGTAGGAGGCGCACAGGGCCGGCAGCGCGGACGTCGCCTGCTCGCCGGGGGGCACGCTGTCGTGGATCCAGGCGCGGGCCTCGACGCGGCGCACGCCGTCGACGAACAGCACCGCGCCCGGCGGGGCCGTGCCGGGGGCGGGGTCACGCGGCGCCCACGCCGACTCGGGCACCTCGACGTCCAGCACGACCGGGGCGCTGGACTCGACGAGCTCCTCCTCACCGAGGCTCGTCCCGTAGCCGGGGTCCCAGGCGTCGACGCTGAATCTCATCCCACCCGCGGGCACGACAGGGGCGGTGGGCGGGGCGGGCACGGCCGGCCCCGGGTATGGCGGTGCCTCGGTCAAGTGCGCTCCCTGACGACGGTCGACGTCCGCTGGTCCCGGTTCACCGCGAAGCGTACGGGGACCCGTTCGGCCAGCGCCTGGACATGGGTGACCAGGCCGACCATCCGCCCGCCGCCGCTCGCGAGACTCTCCAGGGTGCTCGCGACGACGTCCAGGGTCGCCTCGTCGAGGGTGCCGAAGCCCTCGTCGAGGAACAGCGAGTCGAGCGAGGCCGCCCCACCGGCCGCCATCGCCCGCAGCTGGGAGGACAACGCGAGAGCCAACGCCAGGCTGGCCTGGAACGTCTCACCGCCGGAGAGGGTCCGCACCGGCCGACGCGAGTCGGCGTCGGCATGGTCGACGACCACGAACTCGCCATCCTCGTGGGTCAGCTCGAACTGCCCGCCGGACAGCTCCGACAGCGTCACCGACGCCTCCTCGACGAGGATGTCGAGGGCGGCGGCCACCATCCAGCGCGGGAACCGGTCGGAGCGCAGCAGCTGGCCGAGCTGGCGGGCGACCTGGTCCGCCTCGCGCGCCGTCGCGACCTCGGCGGTGAGCCGGCCGGCCTCGGCACGGCGCTCGACGACCCGGGCGAGTTCCGCGCGGGCCCGTGCCAGCCCTTCCGCCACGGCGGCGGACGCACCGGCCGAGGCCGGCCCCCCGGCGGGGTCAGGCTCGGGGCCGTCGGGGCGAAGGTCGTGGGCGGCGAGCAGCTCGCCCAGCGCGGTGTCGGCGTCGTCACGGCGCCGGCGGGTGGCCTCGACCTCGGCGGTGGCCGCGGTGAGCAGGTGGTCGCGGGCCGTCGCCTGCGCGCGGGACCAGTCGGTCAGCTCCGTCCAACCAGCCAGGACGTCCTCGCCGTCGACCGCGGGCGCGCCGAGCGGGACGAGGCCGTCGCGGGCCGCGGCCAGCGCGGCACCGGCCCCGCCCAGCGGCGGCGAGGGCGCCGCCCCCCGAGCCGGG
>NZ_JALKFY010000170.1:0-263 GCF_023242985.1 Frankia sp. Mgl5
CCCGGCAAGATCCTCAAATACCTGTTCAAGCCCGCGTCGCCGCTGATCTTCCGGCCGACGCTCGACGCCGCGCAGTGGCGCTGGATCGCGCGCTGGCTGCGCGAATGCGAATTCGAGCGGTTTCGCGTGAACAAGCAGCGGATGCAGCGCATCGCGTATTACAGCCGCGCGTGCCTGCATGCGTTTCGCGAGCGTTATTCCTTCGACTACGGCGCGAGCCGCGGCTATCTGCAACTGCTGCGCGGCGCGTTCGACGTCGACAT
>NZ_JALKFY010000171.1:0-262 GCF_023242985.1 Frankia sp. Mgl5
TTTACCGTAAGCTCTGCAGCAGTATCCCAGTGGCTTGCCCCCCGGCTGGATCGGCATGGTGCGTCCATGCTTGCTGCAAGCTCCCTTGGGATGATGGTCGCGATGCTCTCCTTTCCTTGGGTCTCGTCGTATGTCTGGGTGCTTGTGCTCCAGCTGCTGATGGGAACTTGCAACGCTATGCAAAAAATGAGTGAACGGATGCTGCTCGCCGACAATACCGTGCCCGGCGCACGCGGTCCAATCATTGGGTCCTATCATTTCT
>NZ_JALKFY010000172.1:0-262 GCF_023242985.1 Frankia sp. Mgl5
CCACGGAAAATACCGGGGAAAGCAAGCACGTTGTTTACCTGGTTCGGGAAGTCGGAACGTCCTGTTCCCACTACCGCAGCCCCAGCTTTTTTCGCCTCATCCGGCATAATTTCCGGAGTTGGGTTAGCCATCGCGAAAATGATCGCATCGCGGTTCATCGATTGCACCATCTCAGGCGTTACGGCGCCGGCAACGGAAACACCGATGAAAACGTCAGCGCCTTTCATCGCATCGGCAAGCGTGCCCTGCATCAGGGAGCCGT
>NZ_JALKFY010000173.1:0-262 GCF_023242985.1 Frankia sp. Mgl5
GGAGCTAGTGCCTGTAAACGTTCGGGCACCCGCAAACACTCCGCCCTGGAGCACACTTAGCGCCGTATGTTCGCTTTCCACTTCCACCAGATCGGCATCGATTTCCCCATCAGCAACAAACGCAGCCAGGTACTCAACAAGCGGGGTCTGCGGCGTAATCGGATAAGCGGCCATAAGCGATACACGCGCAAGCTTGGCGCCCCATGCGGCCGCTTTGTTTCCGTTTAAGACATCCACTTTGGCCATCATTCTTCACCAACTT
>NZ_JALKFY010000174.1:0-262 GCF_023242985.1 Frankia sp. Mgl5
ATGCGATCCAGCCCGACCTGCTTGTCGGCGATGTGCTGCAAGCCTTGGCCAAAGAAAAGGCATGATCGAGACAGGACATATCCTCGACCCTCAGTTTTTGCGCAGGCTGGAACGGATGCAGGTGGTCAGCAAACGGTTGATGCGCGGGACACATGCGGGCAAAAGGCGTTCCAAAAACACCGGAAGCTCCGTCGAGTTTGCCGACTACCGTGCGTACGCGCCTGGTGACGATCTGCGGCAGTTGGATTGGAATGCATACGCT
>NZ_JALKFY010000175.1:0-262 GCF_023242985.1 Frankia sp. Mgl5
GATCTCAGGGGCGAAGAGGTGTGTGTTGGTGCCGGGTATTCCATGATCCGCCTGGCGATGGAAACAGGCAAGATGGGGTTAACAGGAATGGAGTTTGCAGGAGGGATTCCCGGTTCGGTTGGCGGGGCCGTCTACATGAATGCAGGGGCGCATGGATCGGATCTTTCACGTATTCTTAAAGAAGCCGAGATTCTCTTCGGAAATGGCGAAACAATGGTGTTAACAAACGAGGAGCTGCAGTTCAGTTATCGCACGTCGCTGT
>NZ_JALKFY010000176.1:0-262 GCF_023242985.1 Frankia sp. Mgl5
CCGCAAGGACAGCAACACGCTGGCGATGACGCTGGAGCCCCCGGGGCTGGACCCCACGGCCGGGGCCGCATCGTCCATCGGCGAGATCGTGCTCTACAACCTGTTCGAGACGCTGACCAAGATCAACCCGGACGGCAGCGTCTCGCCGCTGCTGGCCGAGAGCTGGGAGGTCTCGCCCGACCTCAAGACCTACACCTTCCGCCTGCGCAAGGGCGTGAGTTTTCAGAACGGCGAGCCCTGCAACGCCCACAGCGTGAAGTAT
>NZ_JALKFY010000177.1:0-261 GCF_023242985.1 Frankia sp. Mgl5
CTTATCATACAGTTTCGAGCGGTATTCTTCATGCTTTGAAATCTCCGGATCAAGGGCCCAGCCAGCCAAAATCATCGCATGGGAACGAATTCCCTTGGCGCTCATATCGGTGTCCATCCGCTCCACGGTTGTCCGTACGATCACCTGATCCGGCCAACTGGCACGCTGCACCACGACAACGGGAGTATCCGGGCTCCAACCGGCGTCCAGGAATTCTTTCGTTACTTTTTTGGTGAGCGTAGCGCTTAAAAAGAGAGCAAT
>NZ_JALKFY010000178.1:0-261 GCF_023242985.1 Frankia sp. Mgl5
TGCTTAAAAAGTGTGTCAGGTGAATGGTGGAAAATAGCTGAATCAACACGGAAAAGACGATTAAAAAGCCGCCAACGACTAAAAGCGTATTCAGGGCTGATTGAACGGCTTCGCCCATCAGTCTGCCGAAAGGGCGGCCATCGCGAATCCTCGCCCGATGCATCGCTTGCAAAGCGCGAAGGGGCAGGGCAAGCTTGTTTTTTGTCAACGGCTTGCTGGTGGGAGCGAACGGCGCGTAAAAACGGTAGATCACACCTACGG
>NZ_JALKFY010000179.1:0-261 GCF_023242985.1 Frankia sp. Mgl5
TTCCCATGGTTGGGTTTTCGGCGATCTAAAGCCGGAGAACATCATCGTCACCCGTACGGAAAAACAGGTTCGGCTGATCGATTTCGGCGGTGTAACAAAGCTTGGTAACGCCGTTCGCCAGTTTACCGAGGAGTACGACCGTGCGACCTGGCAGGCGGGGGACAGACGGGCGGAGATTTCCTATGATCTGTTCTCGCTGGCGATGGTGATGATCCGCTTGGTAACCGGCAAGGAAGAATGGAAAAGAATGCGAAACGAGAC
>NZ_JALKFY010000640.1:0-47070 GCF_023242985.1 Frankia sp. Mgl5
GCCCGCGCTCGCCGAGACTTCGCCGCCTGCGCCGACTACACCGCGGCCGCCGCCGAGCTGTCCATCTCCACCGTGCATGTCGAGGTCTTGGCCGTCGCGCTCGCCGCGGGCGACATGCGCGTCGTGACGGCGCGAGTCCGAGAGATGCTCGCCATGCGGCGCGCCTACGTCGAGCGACGTGCCGAGCTGGACGCCGCGCTCAACGCCCGGCGGGCGGCGCTGGCAGTGGACACCGAGCCGGCCGAGGACCCGGACGCCGCCATGCGCCGGCTGTCCGAGCTGGCCGCCGCCGAACAGACCGGCGGTGTCTGATGGGCCGGACCAGCGGACCGAGCGGCGGCACCGGCGGCCACCCCGCCACCATCCGCATCCGCGGCATCCAGGCCGACCCGCACGGCACCCGCGAGCAGCGCCGCGCCGCCCGCAAGCTCGGCGTCCTCTGCCCGGCCGGATGCGCGGGGTGCGCGGCCAAGACCCAGGGGCAGACGGGCGGTGCGCCGTGATCGACCTCGACCCCACGCTGCCCCACCGGCTCGCCCAGCCCCACGCCCCGGCCCCCGGGCGCAGCCTCACCGGACGCGCCCTCGGTGGACTCGCCGTCACCCTCGGCGGGCTCGCCATCGGCATCGTCGGCAGCGGCGCCGCCCTGTACTGCCTCGGCGCGGCGATCGTCACCTACCGGCTGTGGCCCCTGTGAGCGGCAACGAGGACAACCCGTGGTGGGCCATCGCCCTCGGCATCGCCGTCCTGACCGCCGTCATCTTCGGCTGCGCCTGGATCTACGACTCGCTACCCCAGCCCTGATCGACACGGCCGCCGGCCGGGACGCCCATCCCGACCGGGGCCGTGCAGCCCTCACCACCCGACCTACCGGGAGTGAAAGCCGTGACCATCCTGGACCACCCCACCCTCACCGCGCCGCCGAAGCTCAAGCCCTGGCCGGCGGCCGTCGCCGTCGCCCTGGCGCTCCTCGCCGTCACCGCCACCTACCAGCCCGCCGCCACCCTCACCAGCCTCCGCATCGCACCGGCGCTCCTCCTCCTCGCCGGCGCCCTCTGGGCCGCCTACCAGACCCGGGCCGGCGTCTGGGTCACCTCCCGCACCCCCACCGGCCACGCCATGACCACGGCGACGCTCGTCCTGATCGGCATCGTTGGCGTCCTGGGCCAGCCGCAGGATCTCGCCTGGGCCCACCCGGCCGGCGCGGCGGTGGTGGCCCGATGAAGTTCCGCCTTCGCCGCCAGCCGCAGGCCCCCAGCGCGCCCGCGATGCCCACCGTCACCCGGCGCCACAGCCAGCCCTGCGAGCACCCCCGCTGCCCCCTCACCATCACCGGGCAGACCCACGCCGACCTCACCGAGAACGCCGAACGACACCGGTGGCTCGTCCACACCGGCGCCGTCAGCGCCGGAGGGGAGTCCCGATGAGGACCCGCACCCGGACCGTGCAGGTCCCCGGCACCCACACCATCAACGGGCAGACCATGCCCGTCATCCGCGAGCAGCAGATCGTCGAGCCCGTGCCGCCCCGCGACTGGGACGTCCTAGCGACCCGCGCGGCCGTAACGGTCATCGTCGTCCTCACCACGTTCTCCGTCGTCTGGTCGACGGTGTCCATCGCCCGGCTCCTCGGCGGCGGGTGGGCTGCCACCCTCGCCGCGGCCACCTTCGACGCCGCATGGATCGTCACCGGCGTCATTGCCTACCTCGTCCGTCACCAGCCCGACCGGCGGGCCGTTGTGGACCGGGGCGGCTGGGCGCTCGTCGCCGTCACCGTGATCGCCCTCGGCGTCGAGGGCTGGCGGACTAGTGGCCTCGCCGCCGCGTGCGCGGGTGCCGCCGTGTCCCTGATCGCCAAGGGGCTGTGGTGGATGTTTGACCGCGCCACCCGGGCGCCGCTGTCCTCGGATGACCGGCAGTGGCTCGCTGGCCGCCGCTCCCAGCTCGGCGCACAGCGCGCACTCCTCGCGATGCAGCGGCAGGTCGCCCGCGAGCAGGCCCAAGTCGCCGAGCTCGCCGGGTCGACCCCTCCCGACCCGGACCGGCCCCGCGGGTCGACCCAGGTCGACCTCGACCCGCCGCAGGTCGACCCGACCCCGGCACTGGAGTCGACCCCGACCCAACCCAGCCCGGCCCCGACCGCGCAGGTCACAGCCCCGCAGGTCGACCCCAGGTCGACCCGGCAGGTCGACCCGACCCCGGCCCCAGGTCGACCCGAACTCCACGCCGTCCCCGACCAGGTCGACCCGGCCGACCTCGACCGGGCCCGCGCCGTCGTCGCCGCCCTCCGCCGCGACCAGATCGCCCCGAGCACCGAGCAGATCCGGCGGCGGATGGGGATCGGCCGCGACCGGGCCCGCGCGTGCTGGCTCGCGATCCAGGCCGACGAAGCCGACCCGGCCCGCCGCACCGCCTGACCGACCCGACCTCGACCCGCCCCGGGACCGCCCACGCGGTCCCGGGGTCGACGCGTCAGGAGAACCATGACCACCGACCCAGACCCGACCCCACCCGAGCCCGGGGTCGGACCCCTCACCCCCGGTGCCCTCCTCGCCATCGGCGCCGAGGTCCTCGTCACCGCAGGCGCCGGCGTCTACACCGCCGCCGGTGTGGTCGGCCTCGCCGCCGCCGGTGTCGCTGGCGCCGGTGGGACCGCCATCGCCACCTACGCCCGCCGCGGCCACCGAACCTCCGCCAGCCGCGGGCCGACCCAGACCCCGGGCAGGTCGACCCGCGCGACCCGAGCAGGTCGACCTGCCGGGCCGGCCCCCACCCGGGCCGGGTCAACTGCCGGCCGGCCCCGCGCGACCCCGGGTCGGACCGCCACGGCACCGGCCGGACGCAGTGCGGGTCGACCTGCGGGGAGCGCTCCGGCCCGCACCGGGTCGACCCGGCGGCCGTCGCTGTTCGCCTCGAGGCAGCCCGCCGCCAGCGGGACGAGCCGGCGGCGCGGCGGCCTCCGGCTGCCGACGCTCGGCCTCAGCCTGCCCGGCCGGCGCCACAGGTCAGGTCGGCCCGGGTCGACCCCAGCACGCGGACACGGGTCGACCTCGACCCGCGCCGCAGGTCGACCCCGCCGGGCCGCCGGCCGGCTCGCCCAGCTCGGCCGCCGGGTGGCCAGCGCGCCGACCCGCAGGACGACCCGCCCCGCCCCGGCCCCCACAGGACGAGTCCGGCCCCACGTCCAAGCCCCGCCCGGCGTCGCGGCCCGACCCCCGACCCGCCTGGCCCGAACCCGCGCCGCTGGCCGGCCCCACGCCCGACCCGCGCCCGCCATCCCCCCACCCGACCCGACCCGGAGGCCCGCCGTGACCACACCCGACCCCTACCGCAGCCCCCACGGCTGGGCCCCCGCACAACTCCTCGCCGAAGCCGCCGACGCCATGACCCGGTACGAACCCGACCACATGGAGGACTACATCGGCCACCTCGGCCAGCTCCCCGCCATGGCCGGCAACTTCCAACTCATGATCCGCAGGCTCGCAGAGAAGACGGAGAAGGAGCTCCCCGCCGCCGGCGCGGTCTCCGCGCTCCTCCACGACATGGCCCGGGCCGTGTCCGCCGTGCAGGGCGCCGCCGAAGAAGTCGCGCCCGGCGCCCGCCGCGCGCACCGCGAAGACATCGAGCGCCTCGAGAACCCCCGTAACGGCGTCCAGGCCGAGAAGAAGTGGAACGCCCGATGAGCCGCAGCGCGCTGCGCTGGCCGTCCACCCGCCCCGACTGGACGTTCAGCCCCGCGTCCGCCGCAGTGAACATCGGTGGGGCGCTCCTCACCCTGGGCGCCGTCGGTCACGCCGCACAGCTGGCGCCCGTCTGGTCCGTCGCCGCTGTCGCCGCGGCCGCCGCCGGCAGCCTCATCGCTGCCCGCGGGCGCGACCTGTCCCGACTGTCCCTCGCCCTGCGGATCGTGCTGTGGGTCGGCGCCGGAGTGTGGCTGTGGCTCGCCCTCGCCGGCTCCCCGTGGCGGGTCGGGATGCTCGCCAGCCTGGCCATCGGCACCGTCGCCGCCACCCTCGCAGCCCCCGCGCTGCACCGCCGCGACCAGCGCCTCGAGGTCACCGCGGCAGACCGGGTCGAGGCCCGCGCCCGCGACGACCAGGGCGCCCAGTGGGAGACCTGGCTCCGCAACCTCGGGATCCGCGACGCGAAGGTCGTCGGGCTGGAGCGGTGGGACCCGGTCGACGTCAACGGGCAGCAGGTCCAGCCCGGCTACACCCTGGACGTGAAGGCGGCCGGCGCCACCCTCGACCAGTTCGCCGGCGTCACGGCTCGGCTCGGCTCGCTGGCCGAGCTCCCCGCAGGCGCCGGAGTTGAAGCAGCAGAAGGGATCGACCAAAGCCGTTTCCTACTCTTCGTGGCGACCGCCGACACCCTGGCCGATGACCTGACATGGGAGCACGGCCCGCAGTCCGAGGTCACCGACGACGCCGTGATCGGCCGATACCGCAGTTCGTTCCCCACCCTGGTCAACTGGCGTGAGCGGAAGGTGCTCGTCGTCGGCACACCCGGCACCGGGAAGAGCACCACACTGCACGGCCTGATCGGACGGGCCCGGGAACAGGTCGGCCACCTGGTCTGCATCATCGACCTGTCCGGTGGCGGGGACCTGTCCCGGCCCTGGCTCCAGCCATGGCTCGACGGGCGGATGGACCGGCCCGCGATCGTCTGGGTCGGCGCCGACGTCGAGGAGGGCATCCTCATGGCGGAGGCGGTGCTGGACATCGGCCGGTGGCGCAAGGGTGCGACCGTGCAGGCCCGGCAGGACGCCGACACCACCCTGATCCCTCTGGGCCCCGACCTGCCCCGCATCACGATCATCGTGGACGAGGGTGAGACGTCCGCCGGGGGCAGCGCGGACCGGCGCGGCCAGTACCTCGGCGGGCTTCTCCTCACCATCAACAAGGAGATGCGGAACCCGGGCTGCGACGTGTGGTTCTGCGCGCTGCGCGGCATCGGATCCAGCCTCGGCAGCACCGACTACCGGGCCCACGCCCCGATCCGGATCCAGACCGGCGGCGGCCTCGACGAAGCCACGCACACCTTCGGCAGCGCCCGTGGCCTGTCCTCCACCGACACCGCCCGGCAGGGCCGATCCTGGATCCAGATCGACGAGGGTCTGCCCCGGCCGTACATCGCGCCGAACCTGGCCCCGTCCACCATCGCTGAGATCGCGATCCGGACCGACGAGTGGGCGGTCGACCTCGACGAAGGCAGCGCTCGGGCGGCCGGGGAGGCGTGGGCCCGCCGGTGGGACCCGGCACGGGTCGCGTGGCTGTTTGCCGACTCGACCGCACCGGCCGTGCGACCAGCGGCGGCCGTCGTCGACCAGGCCCCGGCCGCGCCGACCGAGTCGATGGGGGCCGCGGTCGCCCGGATGGACGCCACCGCGGCCCGGCTCCGCGCCGAACGGGAAGCCGATGAGGCCGGCCAGCCGGGCCCTGCCGGCCCGGCCGATGACGACGTGCTCGCCGGGATCCTCGCCGCCACCGAGGAACGGGAGTCCGCCGCTGTGCGCCTCGCCCGCGCCGGTGACCGCCGCGGTGCCGCCCTCGCCCTACTCCTGGACGCCGGGAGAGACGGCATCGGCCCGAAAGCCCTCGCAGACCTCCTCGCCGAGGCCCTCACCACCGCCGGGGACACGACCACCGCGACGAGCAGGCAAACCGTCCAGGGATGGCTCCAAGCCGAGCACCGCGCCGGCCGGGTTCACCGCCGCCGTGGTGGCCGGTACGTCCACGGCGACTACCCGGAGCCCGCCGACATCGAAGACGGCGACGGAGAGTCACAGTCGTGAGTCGCGTCGCCAGTCGCGTCGTGAGTCGCGTCGCGCCGACCGGCCCTCGATGCCTGGGATTTCCCGGGGGCGACTCCTGCCAGGCGGGCGACGCGACACGACGCGACTCGTGACACGACTCGCGACTCTGCTACAGACCGTCACACCCGGGCGGATCGCGGCTGGCCACGGCTGATCGCCGCCGTTACACCCCCGCAACTTTTGCTCACCGAAAGCGCACATCCCTACTACCGTGCGCAGCACAGATCATCCCGCCAGATCAGGAGAGGCCATGGACGCACAACAGAGACACGCTCACCCTGGGCACCAGAGACCACCCACCAGGGAGACCCCATGCCACCCATCACCCGCCGCGGGCTCGCCCTCGGCACCCTCGCCGCGTCCGGCCTCGCGATCGGCGGCCGGCTCGTGACCATGGACCAGATCGACACGTCCGCCGCCGAACGTGAGCGGATCGCCGCCGAACTCGACGCCGTCGCCGACCAGTGGGAAACCCTTCCCCCTGCGACCCTCCGCGCCCGGCTCTACGCCATCGAGACCCGACTCGGGATCGTCGGCCGCGGCCGCGTCGGTGCCGGCGACTGGGCCGCGCTCGGCGCCACCACCCTCGTCATGCTCGCCCAGGCCGAAGACGACGCCGGCGACCCGGAGGCCGCCGCGGCCACCGTCCACCGGGCCCAGACCGCCGCCGCGCAGGCCGGAGACGGGCCACTCCAGGCCCACGCCGAGCTGATCGCCGGGGAGATCTACGGCCGGTACGCCCCGAACGGCGACGAGCCGATCGACATGCTCGAAACCGCCGGTCTACGAGGCGGACAGACCGTCGTCGGCGTCCAAGCCCGCGCGCTGGAGGCCATCGCACGGGCGAACCGCGGCGAACCGGCCGGCACCGTCCTCGACATCCTGCGCACCGCGGAGGAGATCCAGGCTGGGCTGCCGGTCACCCCACGGTGGGGCCCGGGGCATCTACACGCCTACGCCGGCCGAGCCGCCATCCGCGCGGGCGCGCTCTCCCAGGGTGCCCGCTGGCTGTCCACCGCCCGCGCGGAAACCGCCGGCCAGCCCGGCATCGGCTCCGCCGCCACCGTCTACACGGCGCACGGGTACGCCGCGGTCGGCCAGTGGGACGGGGCGTTGCAGACAACGCGGGATGCGCTGTCGGTGTCCGGGCCCCGCGGGGTGCCGTCCTGGCTGGCCAGTAACGCCCGCACGCTGGCACAGGAGGCACGGGGCCGCGGCGGCGACTGGACGCCGGTCCGGAGTGCGGTTTCAGCAGCCGTTTAGGCGTTCCCGCCCAGTCGTGTTGGGCGGGAACGTGCCCGACCGTATCGCCCGTCCGGGCTCCCCGGGCGGGCGATCATCGATCTACCATGAACATCCGCGACGGCGCGCACACGGGGAGACGGCATGGCGTGGAACAAGCGGGGCAGCACCGAGGGCGGCGCGTCCACCGGCCGTGACGGCGTCAAACGCGGCGGCAAAGGCGGCACCACCGGCAGCAACGTCCAGTCCGTCGAGTTCGCCGACTGCCCGACCTGCAACGGCACCACCAAGGTCACCCGGGACGTCGTCGAAGGCGACCAGGACGGCCGCTTCACCGGCACCCAGGAAGTCGACTGCACCAGGTGCAACGGCACGGGAAAGGTGAAAAAGAAGTGACCGCGGAGCAGCCGGCGGATAGGCCGATGGTGCGGATGCTGTCGATGGTCGCCTGCAACCGATGCCGGCGGGACCGCGGCGACCAGCTCCGGCGTACGGGCCACGTGGAGCCGGTGCCGGAGTCGGGGACCTGCCCGCACGGGAATCCGCTACGGACCGCGTGGGCGGACGGCTTCGGCCCCGGCTCGGAGCCACCCGAGGACTCCGGCTACGACCGCACCCCACCCGTCTGACCCCGGACGTGACGAAGCCCCGCTCACCCGTCGCCAGGATGAGCGGGGCTTCGTCGTGTCCGCCACCGAACAGCGGCAGGCTACCTGCCGTGCCGTGACGACCACGGCACCCGACACGGCGCGCCGCCAGACCCCGGACACGACGGCGGCCGGCCCTGCCGGGAGGTGGCAGGCCAGAGAGCCCTCGGCCGGCGGAAGCTGGCACGGATAGGCCGCTTCTGCCAGAGTTGGCGGCGTATGGGAACGTTGCGCGTCGTGGCGCAGTTTCCCCGGATGAAGGCGCGCGAGCTCATCGCGGTGTTGCGCCGAGAACCCTTGAACTACGAGGTGACACGGCAAAGCGGGTCGCATCGGATGTTGGAGGCCCCAGGACGGCCCCGGCTGACGATCTCGTACGCCGACGGCGACGACGTACCACCGGGTGTGGTCCGAAAGTATCTGGTGAAGACCATCGAACTCAGCGACGATGCGGCTCTGCGACTCCTGGGGAGAGGCTGACATGGTTGAGATCACTGTTGAGTACCACGAGGAAGACGGCCTGTGGTGGGCGGAGTCCGAGCAGGTGTCGGGCTGGGCTGCCGGTGGTGACACCCGGGAGCAGGCCCGCGAGCGGGTCCGCGAGGGTCTGCACTTCATCTACGGCGAAGACGTGATCGTTGACGAGAGGTTCCCTGACCTGATCAACGATCTCCATGTGTCCGCCACAGGCGTGAGTCTGATCTTGGCCGGAACCGCTGGCGGAACCGCCTTGCACGCCGTCCACCAGCGTGTGACCACGGCAGAGATCAAAGTCCCAAAGGAGACCGTCTCTGCATGAGACTCACCATGATCCTGTGTGATGCGGCTCAGGTATCCGCAGGGAAGCTCTTCATTCTCGGCGGGGGCTGGAATATCGCCGGACCAGGACCGTTCCCCTCCGCGCTCGCAGTCCTCGTCGAGGTCCCCTGGGATCGTTCGAACACGCCGTTCACTCTGAGCCTCGAGCTTCTTGAGGAGGACGGTGAGCCGGTCATACATCAGGGGCCCCTAGGCCCGCAGCCGGTGCGAGTTGAGGCGCAGATGGAGGTCGGCCGCCCGCCAGGGATCAAGAAGGGCTCACCGCTCAGCGTCCCATTCGCGGTCAACGTCGCATCTATGCAGCTGACGCCCGGTAGTCGCTACTACTGGGAAGCGAAGATCGAAGGCCAGCCACCGGATGGGGACCGGACGGTCAGCTTCCAGGTCCGGGCGAACTAGATCGCTACCCGACTCCCCAGCCCGACCCGGACACGACGAAGCCCCGCCCACCTCACCGGCGGGTGAGATGAGCGGGGCTACGCCACATGGGCCATCGGACAGCGGCAGACTACCCAGCCAGGCGCCGCCAGCCCCAGCACCACGGCCCGTGTCGCCCCCGGACACGACGAAGCCCCACCCGCGTTCCCCTGCAGGTGGGGCCCCGCCGCAGATGCCTCCCGCAGGAGCACCTGCCGGCAGGCTAGCCCGCGCCGCACACCCCTGACACGACGAAACGCCGGCCACCCCGGGTGGGGTGACCGGCGCTCGCTGCGTCAGGGGGGAACGCCCCCGCAGGCTACCGGGCGTCCAGCTTCGCGACCGGCGTCACCCGCTTCCGCGTCTCCCACGTCGTCCACACGGCCAGCACGGCACCGACCAGGCCGATGACCCACTGCTGGGTCGCGTCGTCCAGCACCAGCACACCCGTACCGGCCAGCGCCAGCAGGACGTACTTCACGGCATCGAGGATCAGAACGGGCTCGAACTTCACAGGGTCTCCTCGGGGTGGGACTGGGTGGGGACGAGGCCCACGGCGTGCGCGCTGGCCGCATGCGCCAGGCGTATGGCGTCGACCGCGTCGAGTCGGGTGACGGCGTCGAGCAGGGTGGCGAGCGGGAGCGGGGCGACCATCGCCTGCGCGGCCGCCGGCGCCGCGGCCGACAGCCCGCGCTCGATGCGGTCCAGGCGGGCGATCGCGTCGCCCGAGGTCTCGTAGGTACGCCGCAGCACCGCGCCGGCGTGGGCCTGGAACGGCTGGTGCCAGTCGGCCGCCGCGCCCTGGGGCCGCTCCCCCATCTGCTCCCACAGCTTGCCGAGCACGGTGTCGGCGACCGCCTCACAGTCGGCCGGCGTCAGCGGCATGTCAGGGTCCTCTCTGAGCTGCTGGACGGAGTTGATGGCCAGGGCCTGGCGCAGGATGTCGCCGCGTCGACCGGCCCGGATCGGCCCCGGACATCTGTGCAGCCCCCACGCCTTGCCACCCATCCGGTGCGTGCCGAGCCCGTAGCCGTCGGGCGAGTCGGTCACCTGCGGCGCCCACCCGAACTCGCGCATCCCCCAGGCGTAAAGCTCGGCCAGGCGCTGGACCTGGATCGGGGTGTAGTCCTCGGAGTCGAAGCCCGCGCACTCCACGCTGATCCAGTACGAGTTGCCCGCGGCCTGCGCCCAGGCCCGGCGGTTGAACGGGACGTACTGCTCGAAGTCGCCCGTCTCGCTCAGCCACAGGTGCGCGGAGACCTGGCTGGACGGGTTGTCGAACCAGCCGAACAGGCTGTTGCGGCCGACCTGGACATGCGGGATCAGGCCCCGAGTCGGCTCCACCATGAACCCGGACGTGTTCCGGACCGGGCGGAACTCGGCCGACGGGTAGAGCATCGGCGGCGCCATCATCCCGAGCAGCCCATCTCCCGGGCCGCCAGCTCGTGCGTTCCGACGATCTCCCGCGCCAGGGGGCTTGACCGCTCCGACAGCAGCTCCGGCCGGCCGACGCTGGCGAACGCCACGCAGCTCGCCTTCTCGTTCTGCCGGATATCCGCGACCGCACCGACCAGATAGACCATGACCACTGTCAACGCCGTGGCACCGACCAGAACCGCGCCGAGCACCCACCGCCACAGCCGGCGCGTACGCCGCCCCAGGTCGCCGCGCAGCCGCTTGACCTCCTCGGCCAGCTCCTCAACTGCCTGCGTCAACGTCCCCATCGCCCCCGCTGGCATCGGCTCGCTCACCGCCACCCCCCTCTCCCTCGTCCTCGGATAGCCGGTCGATCTCGTGACGCAGGTCCGCCACCAGATCCGCAAGTCGGTCCGCAAGCCCGTCCAGCCGGATCCGGGCATGGTCCGCGTCGGTAGACAGGCGAGTCCGGTCCGGCATTACCGCACCCGACTCAGCGTTGTGGTGGCGTCGGCGACCGCCCGCGCCGCTTCCGCTAACGCGCCCGCATATCGCTCCAGCACGGTGCGGTTCAGCTCGTCGAGCTTCTCCTCGAGCCGATCCGCGCGAGCGGTCTCCCTGGCGTATGCGGTCCGGGCGAACACCATCAGCACGGCCGCCAAGGTGCCCGTGACGCCGGTCTGTACCAGCGTGTCCAGGCCCAGCCCGCCGCCGTCGGTCGCCGCCTGAGCGAGCAACGGCGAACCGGTCACGGTGCCGGTCAGGGCGTAGAGACGGATCACGTCACTGTGCCCACAGCCGCTTGTACTCGGCCGCCGCCTTCGGGTTCTGGCCCTGCGAAATGTTCATCTTCTGCGGCAGGTCGTCGTAGTAGCACTCGAACGCCAGCAGCCGCCGGCCGTCCGGCAGCCGCCGGTTCCACGCCTCGGTGAACACCTTGTGCATGTTCGTGATGAACGCCGGGTTGTCGCCGCCGCCGTCCAGCGCGGTGTTGTTCTTGACCGCCCACTCCGGCACGGCGAACTGCAGGCCCAGGGAGAACGCCAGGTCGGCGTACCAGCGGACCCCGTTCACCGCCGCCGCCTCGCTGTCGAACGGCACCCGGGTCGACGGCGGGTAGTGGTCGTAGTAGTCCACGGCGATCGCCCGCAGGTACTTCGGGTCGGGGAGGATGTTCCGCGGGTCGTTCGCCGGATACCGGTCGGCCGCGAATCCGGGGCTGTCGTGCCCGTTCATCGTCCAGATGATCTGCGCGTCCGGGTCGACCTCGAGGACCGTTTTCCCGAACAGGTCGAACGTGTCGACGTACTCGTCGTACGACCGGTAGTTCTGAGAGTTGGACGACGGGCCGGACCAGTAGTGCAGCCGGTTGTGGTTCGCCTCCCACCCGGGGCTGATCCACTTGCGGCGGCCTTTCCAGTTCCGGGCGAACTGCTGCCACTGCGGCACGAAGTCCCCGCGGGCCGCGGCGGCGTACGAGTAGCCCCCCGCGGGGAAGAACGGCATCTGGATGACCGGGGTGATCGGCGAGTTCACCCACAGGCCCGGCTGCCCGGACGTTGCAGAGACCAGCGTCTGCCAGTTGTCGCGGGTCGGGTAGCACAGCGCGACGTCACCATCGTCGACCGGCCGGCCGCGCCAGACACCGAACTGCGTGGACGCCGCCACGCTGTTGATGTTCGGGCTTCCACCCGACGGCCAGAACCCGGCCGGCTCAGGTTCGGGTTCGGGTTCCGGGGTGGGGTCCGGCCCGTGGTCGGCCACATGTTCGAACAGTCGGCGCTCCAGCTCGGTCACCCGCGCGGACAGCGCCACGTGGTCGTCCCACGGCGGCACACTCACCCCGGCCATACCGCCCCCACCCTGCATAGACAACACCTACCGACACGATAGGCCCGACCTATACCGATCATCCCCTCGGCGCGCACAACACGGACCATTCGCACCATTCACACCGCGATCCGGGCGATCACGAACGGTGCGCCGCCGTGCTGCCGGCCACCACCCCGCCCCGACCCACCCGACTGCGTCACCAGCACCACCACCACATCCCCGACCGTCGGCGTGGTGATCGAATCCGCGTAACGAACCCCGGCGCCGGCGATCTTCCCGCCGGCCGTCACCGTCAGGTCCAGCGACTTCGGCGGGCCCGCGTTCACCGCCGAGATCACCCATGTGCGCATCGACACGGCGCCCGCCGGCTGCTCCTGCACAATCGTCGCGGCCAGATCCACACCCACCGGATTGCGGCTCATCAGCTCACCGTCCTGCGTAGCCAGCAGGTCATCTGCATGTCGCTCTCGTCATCGACGGGCAGGGAGATCGAGTCGACGATCACCACATCGTCGAAACCGCTACGCTCACGCCGCACGTACAGCAGGTCGCCCTCGTCCACCGCGTAGTTCGGGACGCAGGTCACCGTCACCTGCTCCGTCAACCCGAACAGGCCCCGCCCGCGCGCATCCGCCGCCGCCTGCGCCTGCGCCGTCGTCGTGATCAGGCTCGACTGCTCCCACGTCGGCCGCTGCGGATAGTCCCCATACCAGTAGGTAGGCGACTCCGGGTCCAAGTCGTAGGCGACCGCCCGCACCGGCACGGTAGAGACGCCCTCGCCGATCATCACGACCGCGTTCACACCACCGTGCGACTTGCTGTAGGTGCGGCGCAGCGCCTTCACCGTGCACCGGGGGCCCTCGATGAGCTGCCAGGCCACCGGCTGCACCGTCGGATCCGGCACGTCCCGGATCGTCAGCCGCCCCGACCGGTCGAAATACGTTTCCGCGCCCACCGCGGCGGCGAACGTCGAAATCCCGTCCGCCCACGGCGACGCTTTCTCCTCGAGGATGTGCGCGGGAAACACATCGGTCGCGCTCGTCAAGTTCACGATCTCCACGAGGGGATAGCGGTCCTGCGCCAGCGCGGTGATCGCGCTCACCGCGTCCGTGCCGTTCGCGGTCGCCCACGGCTCGAGCAGCGTCGACTCGCCGATCCGCTCGGCCCGGTCCGATCCGCTCAGAGCGACCTCGACACCGTCCGAGGTGTCGACGAGCTCCGAGTCGGTGATCGTGAACACGCCCTGCGGGACCAACTCCGACGTTCCGTCCGGGTAGCGGATACCCGCACGGATGATCAGATCGTTGCCGTAGATGTCCAGCGGGGTCCGCTGCCGGCTCGTCGGGATCAGTTCCCGCGGCACCCCGACAACTGCCAGCCGGCAGGTTCGGCGCACGTCGGCGGACCGGGCTACGGAGATGCTGCCGCCGGTAACCCGCAGGTCGGTGGCGACCACCACCCCGCCGCGCATGATCTCCGCCTCGGCCGCCACCTGGTAGGAAGCCGTGACCGCGGCCTTGAACCGGTCGGAAACCTCGTACGCCATCCGGGCCGCCTACAGGGCGGACAGGTTGATACGGCCGAACCGCAACGCCCTCGCGGACGCGGCGAGGGTTCGGAGCCGGGCGGTGTAGCCGAGCGCCGTCGTGGCCGCCGGCAGATTGGCTGTGTGCGTCGCGACCAAGGTCCCGTTGACCCAGAACCGGATCGACGTGGCCGCCGAGTTCACCTCGACGATCAGTTCGTAGGAGGTGTTGGCGGCGATCGCCGCGGTGGTCGTGGTCACGGTGGCGTTCGCCGCGTCTGATGTGACCGTCCGCCAGAACGCGGTGCCGTCGACATCCGTCGCATAGCGGAACCAGGCACCCGACGCGACCGCGTACGCGCCCGTCGACGCCGGCCCAGCATCCGCCGCGATCTCAGCGGAGACCAGGCCAACCGCCAGCCGCGTAGACGTGACCGCCGACGCGTCCGTCATGATCCGCCCATAGAAGTACGGCGCCCACCTGGCTTGGATCCGGCCGAAGTCGGAGAGCACCCCAGCGTCCACCCCGGATGCGGCCGTCGTCGTGTACGAGTTCATCGGCCCGGCGGCCTGGTTATCCACCGCGGCCGTGATGTTCGTCGTCGCCACAGTCGGCGTCGCCATCCCGTACGAGCCCAGCGTCGTACTCGACCCCGTCGCAGCGACGACGAGTTCCCGGCGGTGCACTGACGCGAGCAGCTCGTCCTCATGCCCGACCGAGGTCCGCGCCCGAGGCCGGCCGCCCCGGCTCCAAGCGACCGTCCCGGCGGTGGTCGTATACGAGCCCTCGACGGTGTGCGTCCCGTCCGGGTTGCTGGTCGGCGCCGTGACAGCGTTACCGAGCGCGAGAACGCCATCCCCGCCACCCGGGTCTCCTCCGGCGATCCTCAGCCGGCCGTTGGAGTTCAGCGAGCCTTTCCGGTTGGTAGTGGCCGTCCCCGTCGCGGTGGAGATCGAGTCGTTGGGGTCCGCCGATAGCAACCCGAATCCGCCGGTCGGGTTCACGAAGAGGATGTCCGAGCCCTGGTGGTCAACGACCTTGAGCCCGGACTTGAGTGACGAGCTGTTGAGGCGGATGACCATCCCGTAGCGGGTGTTCTCCCCCTCGGGCACGACGAAGTTCCACACGCCCTCGTTCGCGCTGCCCGAGGTGCCGAGGAGGCGTTGCACCTGCCCCCCGGAGGTGTACGAGCCGCTGCCCACCGCGCCGTTGAGCGTGAACGTTGTAGCCCCGGTGCGAGTGATCGTCCACGTGCCGTTGGAGCCGACATGACCGGCCACCCCGGCGATCTTGACCACATCGGCCGTGCCGTAGCCGTGGTTCGCCGTGGTGGTCACTGTGACCGTGCTCGTGCCGGACACGGTCGACACGGTGAGCGGCGCGCCGCCCATCGCGATCGTCCCGTCCGCGCGGATCACCAGCCGGGCCAGCAGATCACCCGCGAGCAGCACGGACAGCAGCTTGGTTGTGGCCGCAGCCACTTCCTTGTCGGTGTCGGTCAACGCGGCGATCAAGTTCACGTAGTGCGCCAGATCGGAGTGCTTCTGGGCGTGGCCGGTGTCGCCTACCGACACGGTCTCGTCGAGCGGCAGAGCAGTGGCCATTAAACGATCTCCCAAACCAGATCAGTGATCACATCGTCGTTGGACAGGTCCGGGTCGAGCCGGTCAACCTCGGTTGCGGTGATCTCCACCGAACGGACAGGCGTGTTCGCCCGGTCCGCGCTTCGTTTCAGCAACGTGCGGCGGGCCGGGCCGAGCTTCACCGGCCACTGCTCCCCGAAATCGCCCTGGAACAGCAGCGGGTAGCCACCCGCGCGCATCTCCTCGAACTGCGCGTAGGCAGCCGCCGAGGTGAACGTCAACGGCCAGGTGAACTCCTCGCCCTTCACCACATCGCTGACCACGACCGGGTTGCGGCGGCCGAGCGTGTCGTGGACGGTCTGCGGCTCCCGGCTGGTGTGGTCCAGGTCCCCGGAGTGCCACACCTCGATCAGTCGCGCCGGTGTCAGCACATCCCGCAGCCAGAACCGGTCCGCCGGCATGCTCGCCGACACCTCCGCCGACGGCTCGGATGCCACCGCCGCCCCATCTGCATCAAGGGCGTAGTCCACGGCGGCCGTGCTCGCCCGGTAGATCCTCGCCGACCCGGGTGGCGCCTCATAGTCATAGACGGTGATCACACGCTCGGCCGGGTAGTAGGCGCGGGTGGTACCCCGCACCTGCTCCCACGTGCTGCCGCCGTCGTCGGAGTACTCCACCAGCGCGTACGCCCGCGCGGACGGTCCCGGCTGGTACACAGCAGGCGCGGAGGTGCCCGGTACCAGCCGCACCGCAGTGATCGCACCCGCCCCGGTGACGACCGCAGACACGGCCATCACCGCATGCACAAACGCGGTACCAGCCGGCGCGCGCATCGTGTGCGACGAGTCCACGAACTCGACGCCGACCTCTGGCAGGACATTCGCGCCGAACGACTCGGCGAGCGTGCCGCCTGAGCTGTCGGTGTACCGGATCCCGATCCGCTGCAGGGTCACCCCGGCGGCGATCCGCCACAGCCAGCCGGCGACCGCCCAATCCTCACCCGCCGTCGCGGTCTTCCCCGGGCCGACGGCGTACACCGCATCCGGCGGGAAGCTGCCGCCATCCCACGCCAGCTCCAACGCACTGCCTGACGGCGCCGGGTCGTAGCCGGTCCCACGGGCAACCGAAGCGTCATCCGACGCCTCCCAGCCCGCCACCCCCACCGCCGGATCCTCGAAGCACGATTCGTTCGTCGAATACACGTTCGAAATCCCGAGGCCGCCCCGCGACCAGGGACGCCCCGACCCGGGCATCGCCCCGAGGAAATCGAACAAAAACTCCTCGCCCGCCCCCTGCGAGAACCCGATCGCGATCGGCACTCCGTAGGAGGCGCCAGCCGGCACCAGCACATCCCGGGAGTGCGCGACAAGATCCCCGCTGGTGCCTGTGGTGAACGTCGACCCGAACGAATGCATGCTCAGGTCGTCGACGGTGAGATGGTCAAACGTCCATGTCCGGGAGACGCCGTCGGCGCCGTTGTTCGCCGTCAGGCTGACCTTCCCGGACGTGAACATCGCGTTTTCGCCGATCCACCCCCACGTCGCCGGCTCCTGCTCGGTGGCCGTCCACGCCTTCAGCCCGAGGGTGGTTCCCTGCGCCCGCAGCCGCACATACACACCCTGCGCGGGGATGGTGATGCCGACCGTGGCGAGCACGGTGGACGAGCCGTCCTGGACGCGCAGGAACACCGCGGAGAAGTCGGGGCTGACCTCGGCCCAGTAGCCGGCGTTCGGATGCCCCGGGTTCGGCCCGTTCCACGTCCCATCGCCGCGCACCCCGATCACCGCGCGCATCTCCGCCGACGTCGACGATGGGACAGCGAGGACGAGGACCTCACAGTCGTCCTGCGCGTCCATCCCGGAGGCGTACATCCGCGCCGGGTTCGAGTAGGCGACCGCGCCGGTGGTCAGCACACCCCGGTTGTTCTGAATGCTGCTCGTCGCCGTGCCGGCATGGGTGGATGTCCACCGGCCCGTGTCCCACGCCGACCCGTTCGCCCCGGTCCACGTCTCCTCAAACACCAGATTCGTCAACGGCGCGTCGTCCTCGCCGAACCACTCGATGTCGAACCGGGCGTCCCTGGCAAGGTTGTCGGACTGCCATGCCGACATGGCGGCGGTGAGGACCTCCCCGGGCTGCGCGGGCATGCCCCAGCCGTACCGGCCGCCGCCGATCGCCCGCACCTGCCGGGCCGCCGCCGACGTGACCCGCAGCAGCCACCCATCCAGATCGGTGCCGCCGACGACCTCGGTCAGGTCAGCGGCCTCGAAAGTGTCGACGAGGACCGTGCTACCCGGGTTGTACATGCCGATCCCGCACCGGGACCCTGTCGTGATCACCCCGTCCAGCGTGTGCGTGTTCAGCAGCACCCCGTCGAGGTAGACGCTCATTTCGTTACCGCGGATCTCCGCACGCCACGTCGCGGGCAGCGCGAGGGGCTGCGGCAGTGGCATACGCGGCGTGATGCTGTTGACGATCACCCCGTTTTGGACCCGCCAGATCACATAGCCGTCCACCTGCTCCTTCAGCTCCGCGACATAGCCGGTGATCGCCGACGCGGAAGCGCGTAGCAACAGTGCCGCGGTCCGGTTCGTCGACGGCGCCATGGCGTTGACGACCATCTCGGCGTAGTGGTCCGCCGAACCGAGGTCGGTTTCGCAGCGAACCCACGCGAACAGCGACGCCGAGGACGAGGTGAGCTGGTTCGACGCGACAGCGAAAGCGCCAGCCAGCACCGTCCACGTCAGGTCCGTGTTCGCCGCGGACAGGGCGCCGTTCGCGCCGGTGAACGTCTCCACCGCGGTGACCGTGGCCGGCGCCGACGTGGAGATGTTGTCCACCGTCGAGTTCGAGAAGTCCCCGGAGTACCAGCCGTCGCCCTGGTTCTCGGCGCCCTTGTAGGCGGTGGACTGCCCGTAGGACAGCAGGTTGTCCCGCGGGGTCACCGTGAGCGCAACACGCCGGTTGGTGCTGTCGACGGTGGCTGTCAGCAGCGGCGTGGCCGGCAGATGCCCACCGATGCTGAACGTCACGGACGCCCACGGGCCGAACCGTCCCCCCGACCCGGCGTCGGCCACCCTGGCGTACACGGAGTAGTCGCCGAACGGCAGCGACTCGTCGACCGTGACCGTCGGGGACGCTGTCAGCACATCGCCGGAGTCCCACAGCGCGACCGTGGTGTCCGGGCCGAACCCGAACGCCGCCACCTGCGCGGCCGTGAAGACCTTCGCCCTGATCCGCTCGAGCGGGCTGCTGTCGGCGTCCGAGTAGACGACCTCGATCGTCGGCTGCTGCGATCCGACAACATCCCCCACCGGCGAGGTGATCACACAGGTGGGGGCCTCGTCGTAGACGACGTCGACATACACCTCGTGCACGCGGATCGCCGTACCAGCCGCCCCGAACGCGACTTGCAGGCCGGCGAGGATCGCCGACGACCAGGCCGCCCCACCCGGCGCGTTGACCAAGCTGCCGTACGTCTTCGTCGCGATCGTCGACGTCGGCTTCTCGCCCGCCGACAGCACCTGCGACTGGTACGAGCCCGACGTCGGCTGATACCCAACCGCCACATCCAACGGCGCCGACGAGTCGCCACGGCGGCGGACCCGCACCGACACCGATCGGATCTGCGAGTAGGCCGGCAGGGTGGGTGTGGCCACGTCCAGGCTGCAGACCCAGCCGCCGGGCGCCGCCTGAATGTAGGTGGCGTCGCTGTTGTCGGAGGTGGCGGCGTGCGCGGAGCCGGCTCCCCCGCCGATCGTCCACAGGCCACGGAAACTCGTGCCGTTGGGCCGGACGGTCGTCGTCGCCATCAGCGTCTCCCCACGCCGGCGCGGATCTGCGCGGCAACCTGCCCGAGGGCGTCTTCGATCTCGGTGCGGACCATCCCGGCGAGCGCCATCGCACCATCGCCACCGTTGACGGTGATGTGGATCTCGACCGGGCCGAGGTTCGCCCCGCCACCCCCGGCGCCAGCCATCCGGCTGGCCATCCCCGCGGACTGCCCGGCCGGGTACACATGGCTGCCGGACGGCAGGCGGATCATCTCCGCGCCGCGCTCGTTGACCTGCGTCCACCCGGAGCCGATCCGCCCTGACGCCGCCGCAGGGAGATCGCCGACGACACCGCCGGACGCGAACCCGAGCAGTCCGCCCACCGCGCCGACCGCCTTGCCGGGGAGCCCACCGATGGCGCCCATGACCCGGCTGATCGCGCCAACCGCCCGGCCGGCGGCGCCGATAAGCCGCTCCAACCAGCCGACCACGGTCCCGATCGCGCCACTTACCGCGCCGAGCGCACCCACCACAGGCCCGGCAAGGGTGGTGTACAGCGTGGTGAACGTGCCGATGGCCTGCGTGATCACACCGATAGCTGTCGTGACCGCGGTTGAGAACGCCCCGATGAGGATCGCGGCGATCTGTACCAGCGGCGGGATCACCGGCATGATCGCCTGTAGCACCTGTACGAACAGCTGAGCCAGCTGCAAGATCGACGGGAGCAGCGGCACCAGGGCGTTGAACAGGTTGATCTGCGTTTGGATCAGCGTCGGCATGATCGGCAGCAGCGCGTTGATCGCCGTCACCAGCAGCGTCCCGATGTCCTGCGCGAGCGTCACCAACTGCGGGAGCAGCGGCGTCACCGCGGTGAGGATCCCGGTGATCTGCGTGGCGACCTGCGGGATCAGCGGCGTCAGCGCGAGGATCGCCTGCGTCAGCGTCGTCCCCATCACCGTCGCGAACTGCGTGATCTGCGGTAGGACCGGCGTCAGGGCGATGAGGATCTGCCCGATCGCGGTCGTCAGCGCGCTGATCAGCGGCGACGCGGCGGTGATCGCCTGCGCGAGCGTCGTTCCCACCGTCGTCGCCATCTGCACCAGCACCGGCAGCACCGGCTGGATCGCCGTCAGCAACCCGGACAGCGCCTGCAGCAACGCCGAGCCGATCGCCAGCGCCACCTGGGTGACGATCGGGATCAACTGCGCCAGCACCGGCGCGAGCATCCCGACAAGCTGCGCGGCCAGCGTCGCCAGCGGGCCGAGGAGCTGCCCCACAGCCACCAGCAGCTGCCCGAGCGGGGGAAGCAGTGGTGTCAGCGAGGTGAGGATCTGCCCGAACGCGGAGGCGACCATGCCCAGGAACGGCGCCAGCTGCTGCACCGCGGTCGCGAGCTGCGTGCCCAGGGTCGTCGCGAGCGTCGCGAGCGGCGGCAGGATGAGGTTCACGGCGGGGGCGAGCGCGGTCATCAGCGTCGTGGCGATCTGCGTCAACGACACCGCCAGCGGGGTGATCGCCCCCAGGAAGTTCCCGAACGCGACACCGATGCTGGCGATCTCCGGCGCTACGGCCTGGATGGCGGTCGTGAGCTGCGCGCCCAGCGTGGCGGCCAGCGACGTCAGCGGCGGCAGGATCGCGTTCACCGCGGGCAGCAGGGCGGAGATCACCGACCCGGCGAGCTCACCGACGACTGGGCCGACCGTGGCCAGCGTCGCCCCGATCTGCGTCATCAGCGCGGCGAACTGCGGACCGGCACCGTCCAGCGCGCCCCGGAACGCATCAACCAGGCCCTCGAGCCCGACGCGGAACCCGACCAGCATCGACTCCAGCGGCGCCAGGTTCGCCGGGATGCTCGTCCAGTCCTGGAACTCCTGGGTGACCTTTTGTAGCGGGGCGAGCATCACGAGCGCGTTCGACCCGACCGTGGCGAGAATGTTCCCCAGCCCGCCGAGAACGTTACCGACAACCGAGGCGATGTCGCCGAGGACGTCCATCGCCTGGGACATCATGCGCGTCAGCTCACCGCTGTCACGCGCCTTCTCCACCCATGTAGTCAGGCGCTGCGCACCCCGGTTGATGGCCTCGGACAGGCGTAGCCACACACCCTGGCCGGCAACAGCGACATCCCAAAGAGATCCGAGGACTGCGATCCCAGCATCACCGAAATTGCGGATGGCCTGACTGTTCGTTGACATGACCCGCGCCAAGTCGTCGCGGAACGCCGGCCCGGAAAACACCTGACCGGCCTTCTCCGCCAGTTCACCGAACACCGTGGCCGTCTGCCGGACACCCTCACGGATGACCGGAAGCGAGCTTTTGAAGGCGTCGATGCCTTTCTGTAGGCCCGGGCCGAGCGCGTCGGCAGCCACCCGCTTGAGGTCGTCCATGGCCGGCTTGAGTTGCTCAAGCTGCTTCTTCGCCCCGTCCGAGGCGAGTTTGAGGACCCCGAACGCCTGGCCCATGGTGAGGATCGCCGGGGCGGCGAGCAGGGCAGCCGGAGCCGTTGCGGCCAGGATCGCGCCCATGCCGGACAGGGACGACAGCGTCGCCGCGGCGGCAGCCCCTGCGGCCACCACCCCAGCCGTCAGCTTCACCATCCCACCCGCGGCTACCGCGCCGAGCGTGCCGAGCGTCCGGAACGGCGCGGACAGCGCCGACAGCCTGCCGCGCAGCCCGGACAGCCTGTTGTCGAGGTCGCCGATCTGGTTCGCCAGCCCAGCCCCGTTGAGGCCGTCGCCATCCACCCGGACCCGAACCCGGATGTCCCGCTCGATCCGCTCGAGGAGCCTGTTGAGTTCCCGAACCTCCTCGATACTGTCGATATCGACGAGAATGTTGATCTCAAGGTCGTCCCGGAACGACAGTTCGTTCAGCGCATACGACAGCCGGTCGAGCTGGCGCAACGCCGAGCCCATCGTGACCGAGACCTTGACCTTGACGGACCGCTCTATCCGCTCCAGGTCCTGGCGCAGCTGAGCAAGCGCATCCTGGCCGGTGATCTGGACGTCGACACGGGCGACCACATCCCGCGCCACCTGATCCAGGTTGCGGCGCAGCCTGTCCAACTGCCGCTCGATACCCCGGGTGATCCGCGCGAAATCCCGGGTGGCGTCGTCACGCGCCCGGACGGTGATCTCGACCAAGTTCGCCACTAGCCGAGATCACCTCCCTGGTCCTGCTCGGGCGGTTTACCGAGCGATTCGATACGCAGCAGCCGGAGCAGCTCCGCCGATTCGACGAGCACTTCCGACGGCAGCTTGTGGAACTCCCGACACAGGCCGAGGACAGTCCGTGCGCGGATCAGCTCGGGAGGTTCACGGACAACGGTTCCATCGGCAGCGACCCCACCAGGGAGTCGCTGCCAGAGGCCGAGTCTTTTCCCAGGTCCTCATCCACCCCGTTTATCGCATCGAGGCAGGCGTTCAGGACGGGCATCACGAACCGTGTCAGGCTCTGCCGTCCCAGCGCCGCACGGGACACCGGCTCCGGGCCGCCGTTCTTCGTCTCGAGGTTCCAGGAGACGATGACGTCCGCGAACGAGGTCAGCAGCTTGTCCACCGCGGCCAGGTCGCTGGCCGACTGCTCGCCGGTCTTGAGTGCGGCAGCCATCCCGCCCAGGGTGAGCAGCTCGTCGGTAGACAGCTCCCGTAGGGAGATCTCCAGGCCGGCGAGTTTGGTGTCGGAGAAGTCGACGTTGTAGACGACCTCGTCGGGGATAAAACCCATGGCCAGCCCCCTATGTCCAGGTCGGAGTTGTTCCGTCCGCGAGGCTGCCCTCAGCGGTCCACGTCAGCTCACCGGAATCGGAACGCTCCAGGCTGTACGTGCTGTACAGCAGCTCACCGGCCAGCGTCTGCCCGGACACGCCGATCGTCGTCGTCCGCGCCACCGTCGTCGACGGCACCGTCCGGAACACGCTGTGTGAAAAGTTTGTCGCGTCGTCGAACGCGCCGTTCAGCTCAACCGAGAAATCGGCCAGGAGCAGCGTGCGCTCCACCGCGCTCTTATCGATGCCGGTGAACTCCCACACCTCACGCGGCGTCTCCCAGCTCAGAGACGTGACGTCATTGCTGATGGTCCGGGCAGTGCCGGCGCTGTCATCGACAGCGAGCGACATCCCGAGGCCGCCTTCCTTCGCCATCGAGTCACCCTCCCTTCGTTAGAGCGCGTTCTCGCGCGCCCGCTGGACTTTTTCCTGGTGCTCCGAGAAGTGGTCCCGCCAGTCCTCGGGGGCGGATCTACCGGTGAACTGGCGGACTGGCGCGTTCCCGAACCGGCGGTCGCCCTGGCGGAGCACGTACAGGCCTGGTTTGCCGAGCTGCACCAGGTGCTTGTCCTTCGTCGGGCAGGGCCCGCCGAGCGCCGCATGCCGGGCGAAACACTGCTGCCCGGGACCGAACCGGAACTCGATCAGCCCACCCTCGGCGGGGAGCTCGATGAACTGCCTGCCGGAGGTGCGCGCGAGATCGGCGTGCGCGCCGTCGGGGACGATCGTGCGCCACCCGTTGTGGTAATTCGGGCAGTCGACTTCCTCGCAGCGCGCTGGGCGGACGCTGCGGCAGTCGACCTCTTTGCAGGTGGCGTGCCGCCAGTGCGACCCCAGCGGGGCATGGACCTCGTACCGCTGGATCCACCTCGGGTTGATGTCTCGCGCGGTCCGCGCTGCGAGGCGGGACGGGGGTCTCCGGGTGCGCATCTCAGAAGCTCACAGCCGTCTCGTTGCGGATCACGTTGACCGCGAACTGCAGGTTCGTGAACGTGCCGGTGGTGACAGCCCGCAGGTAGCGCTCCACCGTCTGCGTGCCGGACGTGGCGATCCGCTGGGCGCCGACCGCGGTGACCGTCGTGAACGCGCCGCCAGTCACGTCCGCCCACGCATCGCCGGCGCCGTTGTCGGAGCTCTCCTGCAGCTTCACCACCGCCGAGGTGCCGGTGAATGCGAAGACGTGCAGGAACGCCTGTGCGCCGAATGCGATCGATCCGGTCCCGAGATCGACCGAGGTGCCGTTCGTCGCCGTCGTGTCGGTCCTCCGACCAGGGGTGAGCTGAACCCCCCACTGCAGGCCGTAGCTGTTGGCCAGGGCCTCGACGGAGAGGGTGAGCGACCCGTCGTCGCCCCGCTCGCCGTCGTAATTGCCCTGCAGGGCAACCAGGCTCGCCGCCGCGCTCCCCAACGCGGTGCCGCGGAAGTAGGACGCCACCCGGTCGGTCAGCGGTAGGCCCGCCAGAGCGAGGTGTGCGGCGCCGGGCGCCTTGTTGAAGAAGCTGGACCACTCGACGCGGCCGTCGCGCTGCAAGCCGATCCGCTCGAGCGCGCTCTTGTTGATGCCGGTGGTCTCCCACAGTTCGGGGCCGCCGGAGATCTCACCGAGGCTGCCGACGTCGCCGGAGAGGTCGTAGGCGTCGAGGTAGAAGTTGTCGCCGAGGCCGCCACCCTTACTCATGGCCGGTCACCTCCTTCGACAGTTCGTGTGTCGATCATATGGGGATGTGTCACCTATCGGAGCGTGTGGGAGTGCTGTGAGCTGGGCAAGTCGGGCTACGGGGCTTCGGGGTAGATGTCGTTGACGATCAACGGCACGGTGATCTCCGCGAACCGGTATCGCTGGTCCGGGAACGTCATGTGTCCGGTCTGCACGGTCAGCCCGGCACCTGTCCCGCCGCCGGACTGCTCGGAGCCCCGGACGTCGACCATCCGCACCAGCCCCCCGAGCGTGAAATCGCCAATCAGCGAGGCGAGGATCGGATCGGTCGCCTCGAGCAGGACGATGTCGATGTCGTCGGCGGGCTCCTGCTCGAGCGGGACGAGCACGAACACGGTGAAGATCGGCACCATGCTGGTGGCGTCCAGCCCCGAGCTTCGAGCCGGGACCATGCGGTTGAACGCGACCAGCCCGTGCACGCCCGTGCCAGGCAGCGCGTCCGGGGCCCGCGCCGACACCGTGTCGAACACGCCGAGCACCATCAGATGCGAGATGAGCGCGTCCCGGATCTGCCGGATCCCGAGGGCCATCAGTTCATCCGCCGTTCGTACCGGTCAGCGAACAGCCGTTCGGCAATGGTCCCGGCCACGGCCTGCAACTCGGGGGTGGTCTTCTTCATCGACCCGTAGCCCGGGAAACGGGTCGCAGGGCTGTTCCGGCTCCCGGTGCCTTCCAGCCACGGGCCGTACACGCATTCGCCGCCGTCCCACAGGTGCGCGACGCCGTACTCTGCGAGCTTCTCCGGCTCGATGAGGTACTCGTAGTAGGGAGTCGGCTGGCGGACCTGCGGCCGGTAGATGGACAGGTAGATCCCGAGTCCCTCGCGGGCGATCTCGTATGGCGCCTCGTCGACGAAGTCGTGTAGGGCGCGGACCGCCCTGCCGTCGAAGAACGGCCCGGACGTGTCGATGTCGACGTCGATGCGCATCGTCACACCGCCCGGATCCGGGCCTTGCGCCCGTAGGCGCCGTACACGTCCTCGCGGAGCGCCTTGACGCCGCGGCCGGATGCCTCCCGCTCGTTGTCACCGCTCCCGACTACCCGGGCGTACGCGGCTGCTTCCTGCTGCACGGTCGCGAGCGCCTCCGCCCGCGCGAGCTGCCGTACCAGCGCGGGCGGGGCGTGCCGGCGGACCGCAGCGCCCTGCGTGTGCGCGGCCGCGGTCGTGCCCGCGTAGCCGCGGACGACGGTCAGGGTGCGGGGGGCGTAGATGTCGGCGCCGGAGGTGTGCGCGGCGAGGGTGGATCCGTCCCAGGCTCGGCGGACGGTGAGCACGTTCCCGGTGATGTCCTCGACACGGAACCGCTCGGTGTCGACGGCGAGCGTCTCACCCAGGGCGTACGCGGACCCGTCGGCGACCACCATCCCGGCGGCGGCGGCCGAGGCGGCGAGGTCCGCGGCGAGGTTCTGCCCGGTGTCCACACTGGCCCGGCCAGTGACCAGCATCCGCTCGTCGTCCACGCGGATCAGGTCGCCTACGCCGACCGCGGCCGAGCTGGACACGGTCAGGCTCGTCGACGAGCCGTCCAGCAGCGCGGCGAGGGTGCCTGCGGCGGTCTCATCGTTGCCGTAGCCGAACAGGCCGCCGATGACGATGGCTTTCTGGTGGGTGGCTCCCGGGGCGAACGCGGCCGACCCTCCCAGGTTGATCTCGATGCGGGTGTAGGGCGGCCCGCCGACCGGATAGAGCAGGTAGTCCGCGGGGGCGATCGTCGTGCCGCCGGCGGTCAGGGCGGTGATGGAGATCAGCTCATGCTGGTCGAGCCACAGCCGCCACGACGTCGGGCTTTCCCGGGTCGGCCAGTCGAATGCGCGGCTGTCGACCTGCGGCCAGAACTGGCGGTGACACAGCCGGTCGACGTCCTCGGCCGCAGCCTGGATCGCGTCGTCAACGATCCCGTCCATCCGGGCCGTGAGCTTCACGTCCAGGCGCGCCTTGACCGCCTCGCGGGTCGTGTACGTCGGCCGGGAGATGGTCATGCGACCAGCCACCAGCCGAACCCGCCACCCAGATTGGCGCAGCGGAAGATCTGTCCGTTCGGGCCGCCGATCCACAGCTGGCCGTTACGGACGCACACCGCGCCGTTCGGGGCGTCCGGGGAGATGGTGGTCTGCGCGTGGTAGATGTCGCTGCCGGCAAAGTTGCTGATGTTGTCGCCAGCGACCCAGAAGCCGCCGGCACGGTTGAAACCGCCGATCGGCTGGTTGAGGTAGTCGTAGACGATGAACGGCTGCCCGTTCGCGCCCTCGGCCGCGCGGATGACGAGCCCCTCGGCCTGGTCGTCCGTCTCCTGGAACACCCACGGGTTACCGGTGTCCGTGGACTCGGCGGACGCGGGCGACTGCGAGACGGCGGCGACGGCGACAACCGAGATGGCGGCGACCAGCAGGAACGCCAGTAGCGCCAGCCGCAGGCGGGACAGTCGCAGCATCATCAGAGCCCTCCCAGGGCATCGCCTATGTATCGGCCGCCAGGCCGCCAGCCGCAGAACCGGCAGTGCAGCCCGCCGTCGTGCGACGCCTCGAGCGGGATCCCGTCATCCGGGCAGGCTGTCGGGGGCGCCGAAGCGTCTTCCTGCGCGAGCTGCCGGGCCTCGCGGAGGATGTCGGCGAGCTGCTCCCAGCTCATGACACCGACAGGCTGTATTTGCTACCGAGGTAGGTCATCACCTGCGATGCGTCGGCCGCGGTGAGCGCGTGATCGAAGATGAGGAGCTCGCTCACCTCGCCGTCCAGGAAGACTGACGTTCCAGCCGAGTTGGTCCCGAAATGCACCCGCGAGAGTGTGGCGGCGCCACTCGTCCCGGTCGTTCCCGTCGTCGTCGGCTTCTGCTTGTCCAGCCGGACCGACGACGACGACCCGTTGTAGACCGCGCAGACGATGTGCGCGCTGCCCACGTCCATCGTTTCGGTGATCGTGATGTCCGCAACGGCGCCGGCCCCGATCGAGAATGTCCCCGCGCCCGCGAACCCCGCGTAGACGAATGCTCCCGGCTGGCCGCTCATCAGGTTCCCCACCGCGGTGGTGTACCGGAACACGGCGATCACGGTCAGGGGCACGGCGTGCGAAGCCGCCCATGCGCCGGTGTCCATCCACTGCGAGTTCGCGGCGACGCACAGGAGCGACGGGAGGCCGCCGATTCGCCCCGTCCGGTAGGTCGGCCGCGCCGTGCCGGTCTGCGTCAGGGCGGCCGTCTCAGAGCCGGCGCGTGGGGTCCATGTGCTGACCGGATCCCCGTTGGACAGGCCGGTGATGGTTCCCGCGTCCCACCAGGCGAGCAGACCCGGCAGGGACGACGGAAGGAATGGCGTATCCGCGCTGGACGCGACAGCCAGCGGGGCCACCACGGGCGTGGTGAGGGCTTCGATAGCGAGGTCGGCCAGTTCGGCGTGCCCGCGGTCGTTGAGGTGCACCGTGTCGGCGTTCCGGACCGACCACACGTCGGTTGCCATCGAGACAGGGAACGGCTGTCCGATGTCTACGAAGCGACAGGTCCCGTCCCCGTCGGCCACGGCCGCCATCGCGGCCACGTACTGCGACCACGGGTAGGTCGGGGCGATGACATCCAACCGCTGATGCTGGGCCCAGATCTCGAAACCCGGGTCGATCGCACACGCCGCCTTGATACCGGCGATCAGCCCCTCGAGGTCAGCCTGGAACGCCGCCGGGTTGGTCTGCGCCTGAAACTCGTTCGCCCCGAAAGCCAACACCACCAGCCCGGGGGCGAGTTGGCCGATGCGCTGCTGATTCGTCGCGGTCCCCGCGAAGTCCGACGTCACCGCGCCGGACCGGCCGCCGTTGTAGACCTGGATCCCGGAGGCTTCGTCTCCGTTGTGGAAGTAAATCCCGTTGATCACACATGCGTTCGTGGCCGCGATCGTGACCGTGTGGGAGCCGACCGCCACCGACGGGGATGTGTATGTCCCGTCATGCCTGCCAGCGGCCCCGCCGGTGTTGGGTGTGACCGTCACCGGGGTGAGCGCATCCACCTGGACCGTGAACGTTCCCGAACCGGGCCCCTGGGCGAAAAGCACGGTAACCGCGGTGCACGGGTTGATGGTGCGGGCCATCGTCGCGCCCGCGCTCAGGGACCTGGACTGCAACCCCATGCCGGCCACCGTGAGCGACTGCGTCCCGGTGAACGTCCACCCGGTGTCCACGGCCGGGATATACCGGCCACCCACCACGCCGGGCGTGGGGAGCCGCTGGTGCAGCATCGTCCCCCACCGGTCGACCCACGCCCGATCGATCGACGTAGCCCCAATGCCCTGTGTTGTGCTGGACCCGAGGCACACCACCCGCGCGGCCGACAGATACCGAGCGGCCAACGCCGCGCGGGAGTGCGACTGCCGCGGTACCAGCAGCGTGGACCCGGTCACGGTGAGGGCCGCCGTCTTCCCGTTGAGAGTGGAGACGACCGGCGCCCCGTTTACGGCAAGCCCACCCGCAGAAGGATCGCGGCTCACAACCAGGTCCGGCGGCTGCCCGTCCGCGGAAAACTCGATCCGCCCGTCACGGATCCGTATCCGCCGACCCAGGATCGGCAGGACAGCGCCCTCGCTGGTAGAAGACCCGCCAGCCGACGCGCCGCCTTGCGCGGACAGTTTGCCCATGGCGGCTGGCTACCCTCCCAGGTACAGCCGGGCAAGCGCGTCGACCTGCCCGGTGAGGGCGTGCGCCTGGTCGGTGAGGGTCCGTACCTGCTCGCGGGTCTGCGCCGCCGTCGGCGCGTCGGCCTCGAGGTACGTCCGGTCGGCCAGGAACGCCTCGTTCCCGGCGCGGGCGAGCCGGAGCTGCGCGCGGAGCTCCAGAACGCTGGCGCGCCGCGGGTCCACGGCCCCGTCGACGCTCGACCCGCCGTGCACGGTGGTCTTCGGCATCACGCAGCCGCCACGGACGCGCCGTTGTCATACGGGACGTAGGTCAGGTCCCACTTCACAGCGCCGGTGTTGCTGGCGGCGCAGTCCAGGAGGATCGCACCGGGCTTGAGGACCAGGGGCTGTGCCAGCACCTTGTTACTCGACAGGAAGTTCAACGCGTCCTGCATCGCCGTCGCCGGGGTGCCGGTCAGGGAGTACATGGTCCCGACCGCGTCGGCGGTGATGTCGAGGACAGCGCACAGATCCTGCGTCGCACCAGCGTCCGTCGGGTCGAAGGACAGCTTGGTGTTGTCGGCCTGCGTCTGGATGACGGTGGTGACCTCGCCGACCAAGCTGGTGATGAGGACCCGGCCGCCGGTGACGGTGAACAGGGTGCTGGTCGTGGTCTGCGGGAGTGCCGCAGTGGCACGGGACACCTTGATGCCGGACAGGAGCGACCGGATCTGATCGCCCTGGATGAGGGTGCTCACGGTCAGACTCCCATCGCGGGCAGGTTCGCCGGGGTCCGCTGCGCGGCCAGGTCGCGGACGACCGCGTTGACCGTGCCGGCACCAGTGCTCGTGAGCTTCACGAACTTGTAGGTGTCGGACAGCGACGTCGCTTCGACCTCGACCACCGCGGCGTTCTGGACGGCCGTGGCGGTGGTGGTGACGGTCGCTGCGGCGGCCTGGGTGCGCCGGGTCCAGGCGTCGGATCCGTTCCCGGTGTTCGTGTGGTACTCGGTGATCACGGCGAGGTTCTGCGCGCCGGTGCCGGACGAGTCCTTGGCTTCCTGCAGGGTGTACGTGTCGCCAGCGGCGCCGGCGAGGTAGCACAGGAACGTGATCCCGGCCGCGTCCTTGAGGTTGATCCACACTCCGTCGGCGGCGGGGGTGGTGTTGATGAGGCGGCCGAGCGCCTTCTGGCCCATGCTGGTTTCCTTCCGTCTGCGGTGCCCTGCCGGGGCGACACTGCCGGCCCGGGTGGTAGCGGGCGCCGGGAGGTGAAGGCCGGCGCCCGCCCGGTCAGCTCCTGGTCTCGATCTCGACGAACGGGGACAGCGTCGGTCCGCCGTTCGCCGGGGTGATCGCGGTCTTCAGCCACGGGCGGCCGTCGACGCGCTGGATGATCCGGAACGCCGTCTGGTCGTTCCCGAACCGGTAGTCGGTGCTGCTGTCCGCCGACATGACCTGCCGATCGCCGATCAGGTAGTAGCTGAGGTCGACGAAGGCCACGTCGCTGCGGGTGCCGAGGCGGCCGGCCTTCTCCGAGATGACGATCGGGCGGCCGAGCATCGTGGCCGGGCCGGGGCCGGCCGCGTTCACGAGCATCACGGGCGCGCCGCCGGTCCCGACGGAGATCGCCATCGTGTACAGCTCGGGGATCGTCTCGGGCGAGACGACCCAGATCGCCCGGTTCAGGCTCGCGGGGAGCATCCGGCTGTACTGCTTGATGATGTTCTCGACGAGGATCGTGGAGGCGGCCTGTCCGGTCTCCTTGGTGATCGCGATGCTCGCGCTGTTCGCGGCGCCGAGGAACCCGAGCGGCTCGCCGACACCGGTACCGCTCATGAACGCGACGTCTTCGAAGAACGCCAGCGCCTGCGGCCACAGGGTCTCGATCAGCGCGGCGAATGAGATCAGCGAGTCGGCGAGAAGCTCGTTGGGGACCAGGGCGAACCCGGTGAGCTTCTTCGCGTCGAGCTCGACCCGGCCGAACTGCGGGTTCGACGCCTGGAGGGCGGCGGACTCCTCACCCCAGTAGCCGATCATGCCGCCGAACACCGAACCGGCGTTCGTCGTGCTGTCGATCATCGGGAAGGGGACGCGCGGCGCCTCCATCGGCACGACCGTCGCCCGCGAGCGGACCACGCTCTGCTCCAGAGCGATCGACAGGAGCTGCGACCGCAGCGTCTCGGGGACGAGGAACCCGCCCTCGGCCGGCACCACCGAGCTGTACGCGTTCTTGATCCGGGCCATCTTCGCGTGGGCCTCGGGGTCGCGGTTGAGATGCCAGGCCGTCCGGAAGTAGTCCGCGGCGTTGGCGAACTCCTTGTCGAGGACGACGCCGGGAGCCGTCGGGTTGTGCGCGGTGGCCTGCCGGTGAGAGCTGAGCATGTTCGCCGGGCGGGTCTGCGGGTCGAGGTTGAGCCGGCGGACGTCGGTGGCGTTGGCGTCGTCGGCGTGCTCGCGGAGGTAGGCGGCGATCTGCCGCTGGGTCTCTTCGGCGATCTGCCGGTTGAGGTCGGTGCCGTCGCCCTGCTGGGCCTGCGCGTACCCGTCGATGAACTCGCGGAGGCTGTCCGAGGTGGCGAGGATCTGCTTGCTGCGGGCCGGGTCGGCGAGCATCTCGGCGAGTTCGGCGCTGGTCTTCGGGACGGGCGGTGCGGCGGTCGTGGGCACTGGTCAGGCTCCTGTCAGGTGTGCGGTTGCTGCGGCCCAACCGCCGTCAGCGCTGGTCGTGGTGAGACGGGCTGCCGTGGCGGCCCAGTCGTCGATCGGGTCGGTGGAGGTGGCGGCGGCTGCGGCCTGCTGGATCGCGTCGGCCTGGTCCGGGGTGACCGCCGGCCGGAGGGCGGGCGGCGGGTCCACCTTGCGGTCCGCGAACGTGTCGGCGAAGTTGGCGAGCTCCTCGCGTAGCCGCGCGGTGATCAGCTCGTCGAGGGTGGCCCAGGCGCGCCGGTCTTCGGCGATCTCGGCGGGCTGCTCGGGTAGCTGTCCGACGGGTTTGATGTGCGGGTCGCTGGCATCGGCTGCGGCGGCGTCGGGTGCGGGTGCCTGCTCGCGGCCGGCGTACCGGTAGATCGACAGGTCCCACGGCTTCACCTGGGCGGCGAGGTCTTCGGTCTCCTCGACGGGGCCAGACTCGCCGGCGTCCGCGGTCTGCGTGCTGGCGGGCCGGTCGTACTGGGCGACCTTGTCGGCCAGGCCGGCGGCGACTGCCTCGTCGGCCATGTACCAGGTCTCGGCCTTCATGCGGCCGCGCCAGGTGTCGTATCGGCCGCCGGCCCTCGAGGCGTACGCGCGGGCGATGTTGTCTGACTGGCGGTTGAGCAGGTCGGCCATTTCGATCATGTCGGCCTGGTTGCCGTAGGTCATGCCGATCGCGTCGTGGATCATGAGCTGTGACTGTGGCTGCATGATGATCGTGTCGCCGGCCATCGCGATCACGGACGCGATGCTGGCCGCGATGCCGTCGACCACGACCGTGACATTGGCCGGGTGCGAGCGGATCAGGTTCGCGATCGTGATGCCCTCGAAGACGCTGCCACCGGGCGAGTTCAGCCGGACGGTGAGGTTCTTCGCGGTGACGGTGGCGAGGGCCTGGGCGAAGCCGGTGGCGGTGACGCTGTCGTACCAGCCGCCGATCGTCGAGTAGATGGTGAGTTCGGCGTCGGTGTCGTCGTCGCCAGCGGCGTTGGCGAGCCGGTACCAGTCGCCGGTGGTCGCTTCGACGGGTCGGGCGTGGTCGAGGAGGGCGCGGAGGCGCCGTGGGAGGTCGACGGCTGCGACCAGCTCCATACGTGGCACCTCCGGTGACGATCGCAAATGGTCATGCTGACCATTACGCGATCAGTATCCACCATGAACGGCGCGAACTGCACGAACGGGGCCTACGGAGGGTCTGGGCATGCCGCGAGGTGTCTGCCGGACGGGGGTGGCACCCCTAGCCGTGGGGGTGTGACCGGCGTTACTCTCGTTTGCGCGGGGACGGGGCGGCGGCTGGCGGGTCGGGTCTCAAGGGGTCGGGGTCGCGCCCGGCCCGGTCTCCCTCACCGCACGAGCCGGGCGAACTCTGACGTAACGTCAAAGGCCCGATAAGTCTTGATTCTCGGGTTGCAGAACGGAAGTTATCCACAGGATTCGGGCATGCCAGGTACCGGAACTGGACGGCGCCAGAACCCCAGATGAGAACGGTTCTCAGTCCTCGTCGTCGGGCTCGTGTTGCTTCCGGTGCACGGCGAGCGCCAACCGCACCCCTGCTGTCTCCGCGTCGACGGCCACCGATCGCGCACCGACGCGGGCGAGTAGGGCGAGGTGGATCGGCCACGGGCAGTCCGGGCAGTCGATGACCGCCGTGCCAACCCGGACGAGACTCTCAGCCACGGTCAGGCGGCGGCGTGCTCTCCTTCGCACGGCGCGGGTGCGGGTCGCCGGTATCGCGGCCGGGCCAGTCGTGGCCTGCCGTCTCGCCGCACCAGCAGCGACCCGACCCCCGGCCGAGGACAACCATGAGATGGTCGGCGCGCGGCGCGCGCACTTGACGGTGTCGGCCGTGCGCCCAGTCGGACCGGTCGCGGATGGCGGCCCGGTCGGATGCGCGGCTTCTAGGCAGTGGCATGTCAGGCGACCGGGGGCCTGGTGGCAATCGCCGCGCGCATCAGCCGGGCGACCTCGCGCGCCTGCTCGTCGGTCACCTTCGGGTTCTCGAACCGGATCACTCCGCCATCCGCCAGCCCACCCCGCCGGGCCTGGAGCTCCGCCAGCCGCCGTTTCGCCGCGAGGTAGTTACGGCGGTTGTACAAAAGACTCGCGAGCGAGACGGCCAGCGCGACCAGCGAGAACCCGAACACGAACGTCTCGTTCATCGTCAGCCCTTCTTCCACCGGATGAAGTACGTGCCTCTGCAGCGCTCGCGGCCGAGGCAGTCGGGGTAGCCGCCCGCGTCGTACATCTCCCGCGCCTCCGCCAGCGTGGCGAACTCGTGGCCGTCCCAGTCCCGGCACGGCTCGCAGGCGTTCGGGTCGTTCTGCTCACTCGCGTAGATCTTCCCCCCGCGGCGTAGCTTCAGCGCAGCAGCGAATGCCGCACCTCTCGCCAGGTTCGTGGCCCGGTGCATCGCCGCACCCACCTGCGCCGCCCGGTCGCTGCCCTTCAGCGCCTCGAGGCGGTCGCGCACCTTCCCGGCGACCCGGGACCCGACCGCACCCGGGGTGTAGTGCCGCAGCGCCTCCCGCGCGGCAGACCCGGCGAGCCCGGCCGCGGCGAGTTCGGCGGTGACGCGGGCGATCTCGACCAGCTCGGCGCCGAACGCGACGATGTCGGGCAGGCCGAGGTCGGTCAGGTCTTCGTCGACGTCCGGGGCGACGACGTCCACGCCCTGCGCTGCGCACTCCCGCGCCGCACGCTGTGCCGCGGTCGCGGCGAGGTCACCGAGCGCCCGGCGCAGCAGATCCGCCCCGGTCAGATCGTCCGGCACCGCGAGGTCAGTGAGCGCGTCGAGGTCGTCATCGTCGATCGCGGTCTCGACCTGCTCGACGAGCGCGTCGATCTGCCGGGCGAGGATCGGCGCGAACTGCTGTTCGAACCGGTCGAGTGCCTCGTCGAGGTCGTCACGGACACCGGACAGGTCAGGCTCGGGGTCGTCCTCGTCGTCGGCGTTCCGCGCTGGGGGTAGCGCGGGCGGGTGCGGGTGGCGGTGGCCGTTGTGCGCGGGCAGCGCCAGCGGACGACGCGCACCGTCCACCTCGGAGGGGGTTTTCGGCCCGGGAAGCGACCGGCCGGGCAGGCCAGCGCCGGGCGCAGCGGGTGCCGTGTAGTCCATGGGCGGGAGGCCAGCCCAGTCCAGGACGGCGGCCGGGTCGTAGCCGGCCGCGGCGAGCGTCGCGACGGCGGTCGCCTTGCTGGTGCGTTCCCGGTCGTCGGCCTCCCGGTCCTCCGGGACGGGGCTGTCGTAGGCGAACTCAAGACCGCGGCCGGTCGGCCCGTACATCGGCAGAAGTCGGGCGTTGAGCTCGTCACGGATGTCGGACAGGCGGGGGACGGTGTGCCCGGACGCGAAGATGTACGTCTCAGCCTCGGCTGACGCGCGGTTCACGTCCTCGATGTCGCCGAGCATGGTCTTCGGGAACGCGAACGCCTGACGGATCATCTCCGAGGACGCGCCGCGGAGTTCCACGAACTGCATGTCGCGGGGCGAGAACGCGTTCTGCACCCACTTGACCTGCTCGAGGATGGCGACGCGGTGGGCGTTGTTGACGCCCTGGTGCTGCTCGCGCCACCGGGCGGTCATCTCGTTGAACTCGTCGTCGGACAGGCGGCGGTCGACTTCGACGACACCGCCAGGTTCGGCGCTGTTGATGAAGAACTGCCGGTTCCACTCTGCTGCTGCGCTCGCCGAGTACAGGTCGGTGAGGATCGTCTGCACCGCGCCCATGCCGTGGTACGGATCCCACGGGCACGGCGCCTGCTGCATCTGAATCACCTGGTCGGGCAGCAGCGGGACCCGCTCGCCGTCCGGGCCGTGGTAAATCCACCCGGCCAGGTACCGCTGCGGGTGCGGGACGGGTTCCATCCGGTCGGGGCGCACGGGCCACAGCTCGATCGGCAGGGAGCCGACTTTGACGACGACCAGGATGCCTTCGCCGACCAGTTCTTTGTGCTGCTGGAAGGCTTTCACGAGCCGGGTCCGGGTGTAGTGGGCGTTCGTCGTCGGTTTGTTCCACAGGTCGAGGGCGGCGTGTGAGGTGACCTCGACCGGTTCGGTGTTCCGGCCGGTGGCCTGTCGGTTGAGGTGCCAGGTGGCGGCGGCTGTGGTGGCGGCGTACTTGTTGACGATCGCGAACAGAGTGCCGTTCGCTCCGAGACTCTTGAGCTCGGCTTCCTGACCAGCGGGGCGCATGAGGCCGGAGAAGCCGGAGCCGTAGGCGCGGCCGACGTAGGGGACGGGTGTGGTGGTCTGCGCGGGGGTGCGCGCGGCCCGGATGGCGGAGACGAGGGACTTCACAGGCGTCCGTTCGTGGCCGTGTCGGGCTTGGTGACCTCGTCAGCCAGGCCGAGCGCGACCGCACCAACCACCGCGGCGGCGAGCAGACCCCACCCGATCCCGGCGAGGACCCACACCCCTGCGGTGAGTAGCCCGGTGAGCCATAGCAGGGCGGCGAGGGAGAGCAGGCCGTGGGGTGGCCTGGCGAGGCGTGCCCGCGGTCTACGCATGCCGATCACGATACGCGGGAGGGGTATCCCGGTCTGCCCGTGACGTGCAGGTCAGACGCTGGGACGGTCCGGTTCATCCGAGCACGGTCTTCACGGTCGACAGGGATACGCCGACAGCTTCGGCGATCTTCGGCTGAGACAGGCCGGTCCCGCGTAGTTCCCGAATCGTCTCCTTGCGCGCGTCGCGCACTCGGCTGAGCGCGCGGTTCGTCTCCTCGATGAACGCGGTCATGTGGGCTGCCCGCTCGCGCGGGTCTTCGATGGCGAGGATCTTGTCCACCTCGCTGGCGATCGTCATGGGTGCAGTGTAGCCGCCACCCCTCTACCGGCCGTCCGTTGACCGGTAACCGGTTAGCGGGTAACCTATGGTCTACACCGACCACGGGGAGCCGAGATGACCGCCACCACCACCGCCCACACCAACTGCGGACGCTGCGGCCGGAAGCTCACCGACCCCAAGTCGATCGCCACCGGCTACGGGCCCGTCTGTGCCCGCAAGGTCGCCACCGAGACCACCGAGTTCAGCCCCGAGCAGGTCGCGAAGGCCGTCCGGCTGGTCGCCGCCGGTGGCGTCGAGCGCACCCGGTCCCGCCACTTCCACGGCCTGTACCTGGTCGCCGGCGCCTACGGCACCTACCAGGCGACCACCAGCGACTGCACCTGCCAGGGCGCGGCCGAGCACGGCGGCTGCTACCACATCGCCGCCGTCCGCCTGGCCCTCGCCAGCCCGGCCACCACGACGCCCGCGGCCCGGTACGCCCCCGCCGCCTGACCGCCCCGCACCCCACTGACCCGAGAGGACCGATCATGACGATCGCCCAGGCCGGCACGCTGGTCTACTACATCGGCAGCAAGACGTCGCTACACGGCCCGGTGCGGGTCGTGGCCGTCGGGCAGTGCTGGTGCTGCCACTGCAACGGGCACGCCCGGTATCGGCTGGTGCAGTCGCTGCCGGCCTGCGTCGACGGGCCGCGGCCGCGGAGCATCACTCACGTGCGGCCCCGGTCGGTGCGGCAGCTGCTGCCGCTCGTCGACTGACCGGCCCCGCCCCCCGTCGAGCCCCCGCCACGCGCGGGGGCTCAGTCGCGTGGGGGTCAGCCCATGCTGCGGATCCGCGGGGCGCCCATCTCCCGCTCGTTACACAGGTAGCGCAGCGCGTCCATGCCATGATCGTTCTCTTTGAGTGGCTCTTCCTTCGGCGCCTGGCTCGCCGCAGTCGCGCCGGGCTTCCGCCAGATGTACTGCGGGAACTCCTCCTCCGTGCAGGTCGGTAGGCGCGCGTCGGCGAGTTCCTGATCCCGTCGGATGACGGCATTCCGCATGATGAACAGGCGGGGCCGGCCGTCACCGGCCGGCTTGAGTCGCTTCTGGACGGCCTGGATGCCGTCGGCCACCCCTTTCTTCGCTGGGATGGTGCCCAGGCCCACTGTGGTGGACAGGACGACGCGGCCTTCAGCATCGTGGTCGCAGATGACCGCCCGGGGGCGGGGTTCCCGCCAGGCCCACCGGCCGGTTTCCGGGTTCAGGTCGGCGACCTCGGCGAGGATCTCCCGGCCGTTCTCCTCGACCGTGCGTTTGGTGAGGTACAGCTCCCGGTAAAGGTAGAGCCGGCCGTCGCCGTCTTCAGCCCAGCACTGGATGACCATCGGGTTCGTGTACCCGAAGTCCACGCTCCACCAGCGGGTCCAGGTGTCGGGAATGGGGAACGGGTCGATGACGTGGACGCCCGGATCCCACGCCTCGTAGATCATGCCCTCGGAGGCGACCCAACGGCCCCAGCGCAACCGGTGGTAGCGGGCCCCGGAGAGGTTCTCGAGCCGGTCGAGGTAGCCGCGGCCGGTCTTGGTCCACTCGCCGTCCTGGTACAGGAGCGGGTTGTCCTCATGCTTCGAGTACAGGATCTTGAGCCGGCCGTCCCGTTCCCGGGCCTTCAGATGGTGGGTGGGGCCGTCGGGGTTGGTGGCCATGATGAGCTGCTGGTAGCTCAGCTTGCCGTTGCGGAGCCGGGACAGGATCGTCTCGACGTCGTCGACGGTGACTTCGATGGCCTCGTCAACGAACACGATGTCGTACTCGGTGGACAGGAGCCGGGTGGGCTGGTCGAGGCCGCCGACGTTGATGACAGCGCCGTTCTGGTACCGGTAGCCGGGCGCCTCCTGCGAGGATCCGCCGAACCATTTCAGTAGCTGCGCGTCGATCGCTTCTTTCGCGACCCGCTCGCGGAAGCTCACCAGGGTGGATGCACCAAGGCTGGCGAGCGTCTTGCGGACGATGAGGCACCGCGCGCCAGGTTTCGCGAGGCTGACGAGGTGCAGTTTCATCAGGCACGGCACGCTCTTGCCGGTGCCGGCCGCACCGGACATGAGGATCTCTGTCGCCTTCGAGCGGAGCATCTCGATGGCGGCGCCCCGCGGTTCGAAGCGGACGACGGCCCCGGGGGGTGGCGCGAGGTCGACGCCGGCAACGCTCATTCGCCGATGATCTCCGCCGGGTCGATGCCGACGATCTCGTACCGGACCCCGCCGGCCACGCTGACTTTCTGCTCGGCGTCGAGTCCGAGGAGCTTCGCCCGCCGGTCCTGGATCTTCAGGAGCCGGTCGACCGCTTGGAGCACGGGCGCGTCGTCTTCGAGTGGCTCACCGTCGAGGTAGATGACTTTGCCGTTGGAGACGGTGACGTGCTGCTTCTCCAGCACGGCCATGACGGCGACGTGCATGCGGTCGAGCCGGTCGAGTTCGAGTTGCCGGACTTCGGCGGCGGGTTCGTTGGGGATGGTGGCGTCGAGGGCGCGTTGGACGGCGTCGTGGGCGCTGCTGACGGAGGCCATGCCCATGGTGAGGGCGATGTCTCGGTAGGGCATGCCGCGGGATCGGTGGCGGAGCGCTTCGGCGTCACGTTCAGCGCTCTGTTGGGTACGTATGTACCGTCCGTTACCGGGTGTTCGTGTGGCCTGGTGTTCGGCCTCCGGTTCCCGCTCGTCCATGTGATCAGTTTGCTCCGGGTTCGCTCTGGTGTTCGGTCATGCGGCTGTGATGCGGCGTGCGATGCGGGCCCAGGTGGCGGCGCTCGTCGCCCATGTCACGAGCGCGTCGAGGCGGCGCCATGCTGCCTGCTGCTCGGCCTGCCGCCGCCGGTCCTGGTGCTGCCGCCGGGCGGTCTCGGCGGCGCGGACGATGACCTCCGCGCGGGCGGCCGGCCAGTCCCACGCTGGCGGGAGCGGGATGGCCGCGCCGCAGTAGACGCACCAGCCTGGGTCGGCGCTGTTGGTGATGTGGCCGGTGCCGTGGTGGGGCTGCGCGGTCATGTGGCCTCGCTCGGGCTGGTCGTCTCGGCCGGCGGGGCAGCGTCTGGCCGTGGGTCGCATCCGCAGACCCATTCGCGTTCCGTCATGCCCCAGCCGGTGACCTCGATCCGGTTGGGGCAGGCCTCGCCGGTGTGGGGTGTGAACTTGGCCGGCATGTTATGCGGTTGATCTCCGCTGGCCGGCGGGAACAGCTCGGCGGCGATGACCGCGGCGACATCGGCGAGGTCATCGAGGCGGGTCGGGTTGAAGTCGGTCCAGTCGAGGGCGCGCAAGGCGTCGACGATGGGGAAGATCTGCGGTTTCCAGCTTCCGTGTTCGGCGGTGCTGGGCTCGCGGGCCTGCTGGACGGGTGCCGGCGTGCCGGCGGCGTCGAGGGCCTCGCGGATGCGGCTGATGGCCATGATGAGCCCGGAGCGCTCGGCTGCCTGGGTCTCGCGGTAGCCGCGGCGCTTCTCGGCCTCGGCTTCGATGTCGGTCAGCGCTGCCCGTACCCGTTCCACGGCCGCCTCGGCGGTGTCGGCGCGCTGGTGTGCGACTGTGGCCGCGGCCCGAAGGTCTGTGATCCGGGCGGTGGCTGTGGCCTGGTCGCGCTGGGCGGTGGTCAGTTCGCCGCGGACCTGGTCGAGGCGGTCGAGCACGGTGGCCAGCTGCGTGTCGGCGGTGTTGGCGCGCTGGCCCAGCCTGCCGAGTTCCTGTGTCCATCGCCGCGCGTTCGTGATGGCGGCGGCCTCCAGTTCGGCGACCCGGGCGCGGAGCTGGGCGATGGTGCGCGCGGCTTCGTGTGGCAGCAGGGTGAAGACCTCGCCGTCGGGCTCAGTCGGCACGAGCGACCTCCTCGGCGTGTGGGATGAGCTGGCGGGTGGTGGCGGCGTGGCCGCTGCCGTGGCAGAGGGCTCGGGTGATGCGTCCTTGTGCGTCCAGCGCGCGATGGCCTCGTAGGCGGCCGTTGACGCGGATGAGGATCGCCTGGCGGCAGTGGGGGCAGGTGGCGCGCTGGGCGCTCACCGGGTGCCCTTGACTGCACCTATGGCGAGCACGATCAGCGCCCCGTATCCGAGGGCGTAGGTGAGTGCGGTGCGTAGGTCTCGCCAGGTCCATCGGTCGATCGGGTCGTCCTGGTCGCAGTCACAGCGGACCTTGACGGTGGCGCCGGGGGTGGTGCAGATGGCCCAGGCGAGGGCGGCCTGTGTGAGGGCGTCGACGGCGCCGAGCGCCTCGTCGGTGGGTGCCGCCAAGGTGACGGCGATCGTGTGCTCAGGCACGGCGCTCCCCCTCGGCGCTGGTCTCGGCCGGGGCGGGTGGCTCGCCGTGGGGTACGTGGCCCAGATGCTGCTGGCAGCTGCAGCCGTCGACCGGCCCCCATGACGGGCAGGCGGACGTAGCCCCGGCGCCGTGCTTGCAGGGCAGGTTCCAGAAGCCGTTGTCGCAGCCGCACTGGCTGTCGTCATGCCAGCCGGTGATCCACTGCCCGCACTCGTCGCAGGTCAGGTACGGGTTGGCGTGGGTGATGTGGACGTGGGTTCGGGTGTGGGTACGGATCATCGCTCGCTGTCCTCGCTGGTCTCGGCCGGGCGGAGCTTGCCGCTGGCGATGTCGGCGGCGATCTTCGCGTGTTCGGCGCGGGCGGCTTTCTCGGTGCCGATGTCGGCGCCGACCCACGCGCAGATGCCGCAGGACCAGTGCCACCGGCCGTCGGCGCTTCTGACGATCTCGATGTCGTGGTCGCTGCCGGGGGTGTCGGCCGGCTCCTCGCTGGCGGCCGGGGTGGCCTGCGGGATCTCGACCCAGCCCGGGAGTCGGCGGAGCGTGGCGTCCGGGGCGGGCACCTCGGTCCAGCCGATGCCGTCCGCGTCGCCGTCGTATGCGACCTGCCACCAGCGGTCGCCGTCGGCGGCCCAGACGGCGATGAACGGCCAGGGGGTGTGCGCGGCGTACAGGGCGGCGCGGGTGACGGGCCCGTCGGCGTCGTCCAACCCGTCGGCGGCCTGCTTGGCGGCCTGGGCGCGCAGGGCGGCGATCCCGCGGCGCCCCGGGCCGTCGCCGAACTGGTCGAGGTCTCGGGATGTTGCGAGGGCGGTGGCTTCGGCGACGGTGCCGCACAGGTCGGTGTCGTCGAGCACGACGCCGCCGTAGTCGGTCCGGAAGGTGATCGCCCACCCGAGGAGCTGGCCGGCGCGACGGTCGAGTTCGTCGGCGACGGCGCGAGCGAGGTCGGCCGTGTCGATGGTGATGGTGATGCTGGGGTCAGCCATGGGTGGTCTGCTCCTCGGTGTCGTCCGCGCTGCACCCGTGGTGCCGCCCAGCCGGGCCGTGGGCGGCCGTTTGCCCGTCCTGCGCCTCTTCGGGTGCGAACGCGGCTTTCGGGGTGCCACGAGCCTCGTAGCGCTTCCATGCGCGGCGGGCGGCCCGGTTGCCGTCCGGTTTCGGGGTGGCGGGCGGCTGGTTCTTGACGCGGCGGGTGGTGCGCCGGCCGCCGACCGGGCCCGAACGCTGACTCACCGGGGCTGCCCGGTGGCCGTGTGGGCGGCCTCGAACCGGTCGGCGAGCAGACGCAGCAACCGCGCGGCTTCGGGCCGGTCGACGCGGCTGGACATGACATGGGCGCCGCCCTCGAGGTCGATGCCGACGAGGAGGGCCCACTGGTGGGCGTCGATGACGGCGATGTCGTCGGTCGTGTCGGGCTGGTCGGTCACGGTCATGCCTTCCGGTAGCTGGTGCAGTCGCAGTCGCGGATGCCGCAGTGGCTGGCGGACGGGTTGCGGTGGCGGTGGACGTGCGAGCCGTGCCGGCACTGGCAGGCGGGGCCGCGGTGGGCGAGGGCCTGGCGGAGCGCGCGCAGTGCGGCGGCCCGGGTGCGCTCGTCGGCGGGCTCCGGTGGTGGGGCCGCCGGCGGCACGTAGCCAGCCGGCGGGCCCATCCGGAACTTCTCGTCGCTCACGCCGGCCGGTTCGCCTTCGGGAACGGCTCGTTGTCCCGCCACATCAGCAGCGAGATCGGCCGGTCCTCCAGCCAGGCGTTCCACGCCTTGATGTAGGCGGCGAGGATCTGCCTCGTCTCGGCCTTGCGGGGCGCTCCGGCCTCGCGGGTGAGCCGGTTCCGCAGGACGAGGATCGGGCTACCGGAGGTGAGTCCGGCGCCGTCGAGGAGCGGGCCCCAGAACAGGGCGGCGTACTCGGGCTCGGCCTGCGCGATGATCCAGTAGGCGGCGGCTGCCGTGGAGATCCGGATCGGCAGCATCTTGCGGAGCGCCCGGCCTTGCTTGAGTGCGGCGTCGAGGGTCTCGGCGCGCCCGTCGACGAAGGTGACGATCTGCTGCGAGGTCCCGCGGCGCTGCTGGCTCTGGGCGTTGCCGAGGGTGCCGTGGACGTAGCCCCAGCAGAGCTGCGCGGCGGCGGCGATGTTGCTCGAGTCGGCCATGCCGTGCATCTGTAGGACGTTGCCGATGGTGCGCTTGGCGCCCTGGTCCATGGTGTCCTGCGCCGAGGCGGGCAGGCCGACGGCGAGAACGAACGGCTGGGTGGCCCCGGAGCCGACGATGGCGGCGAGGCGGTGCTGGCCGTCGAGGAGGTTCCCGTCGGTGTCGAAGCGGATCGCGTCGCCGTTGAAGCGCCAGTCGCCGCGGTTCATCTCGGCGATGTAGCCGGCGACGCGGCGGTCGCCGAGGTTGCGGTTGCGGGTGTTGCGGTTGGCGAGCCAGTCGGCGGCCATGTCCGGGGTGACGTTGACGATCCGCACGTCGGGGATGGGGCTGATCGTCGGGTCTCCGACGGTGGTGATCATGTCGAGTTCGGGTGTGGTAGTCACGGGGTTCTCCTCGCGGCTGGTCTGGTTGATGTCGGGTGTGCTGCGGGGGTCCCGGGGGGCGCTGGCGGGCGCCTCCCGGATCTCGGCGACGAAACGCCGGAGGTCTGTGGCGCTCACGGATTCGGCCGCGCCTGCGCATCGGAGGAGGTATTCGATTCCTCCGACGGCCTCGAGATGGCCTCGCTGGTCGAGTTCGACGGCGACAGCGACGAGGTCGTGTGGGAGTCCGCGCTGGTGGAGGTCCTTGACGGTCTCGAAGATGAGCCGATGCGCTTCGGTGGAGAAGTTCGAGGCGGAGAGCTCCGAGGTGACCAGGTGTGCCGCTTGCCCTGGCGGCAGTGGCTCGTCGAGCGGGTCGAAGTCGTCCGCGCTCCCGAAGGTGGCCATCAGGCGGCCTCGACTTCGGGCCGGGGCTTCCACGTCGTCGGCTTGCGGACGGCGCGCTCGGCGCCTGCGCGGTCGTCGGCCATGCGGGCGGCGAGCTGGTCGAGCCACGCCTGGTAGTCGTCCTCGTCCGTGAGCTGGTAGATCCGCTTCCGGGGCTTGGCCGGGGTGGTGTTCGCGGCCCAGCGGGTCAGCTCGACAGCGGCGTCGGTGCTCACGCGGTCGCCTCGGTGCCGTCGTCGCCCATGGCCTCGAGGGCGCGCAGCGCAGCGGCGCGCCGGGCTTCGAAGTCGGCGGCTTCGGCGCTGTCGGTGTGGCGGGCGATCTCGAGGCGGGCGCGGCGCATCGCTTCGTCGATGTCGGTGTCGGCGCCGTAGTCGCGCATGCGGTGGCGGAGCGCAGCCTGCCCGAACCTGCTGGTCGGGTTCGTGTTCTTCGGCAGCAGGAACCGGACGTCGCCACCGAGCGATGCGATGGCCTCGTCGAGGCGGGCGAGGTCGGCGACGCGGCGGGAGCGGAGTTCGACGGCCTTCTCGAACGTCTCCGGTGCTGGCGGGGCCTCGAGCGCCGGGCGTGGCCGGGGCGGCGGTGCGGCGATCTCTCGCCGGGCGCCAGCGATCCCGCCCGGGGCCAGGGCGCGCTGCTCGAACTCGGCGACGCGCGGGGCGTAGGCCGTCCGCCAGTCGAACAGGCTCATCGAGCACGCCTGTTCGATGCCAACCAGGTTGATCGTTGCCTGTACGGCGGGGTGGATGGCCGGGCGGGTGGAGGGGCCCGGGAGCGGGGTGCCGGCCGGGCCGTACCAGGTCCGGAGGGCGATGGCCTGCGCTCGGGCGGTGGCGACGTCGGGCGGGAGGACTCCGGCGGCGGTGGCGGCGTGGCGGCGGATGTCGGCCGGCATGATCCACGGGCCGTTGCTGGCGAAGTGGGTGCGGACGGCGGCGGCGGCCACGTCGGCGGGGATGTCTGCGAGGAGGCTTGCCCACGCGGTCGGGGTGCCCTCGTTGACAGCGAAGTTCGGCGAGAACCCGCGGATGAGCTTCAGGAGCTGGATCACTTCGTTCGGCGTCATGCGGTCTCTCCGTGGATGACTTCGCCGTCGATCACGGTGAAGGGGAAGATCGAGGACTGGTCGGGCTCGGTGGCGCCGTTGAGGCGGGCTTCGGCGGCGTCGAGGATCTGGTCGGACTGCTGGGCGCGGGTGAGCGGCCGCACGTTCGAGCGGGTGCGCTGGCCGCGGCGGATCTCCTCGCGGACCCAGCGCTTCCAGGTGCGGGCCCAGCCGACGTCACCGGTCTTGGTCGCGTCCCTGCCGGTCTTCGAGCACCAGAAGTCGCGGAAGTCCTCGACGGTGCGTCGCGCCTGCTCCGGGGTCATGCCCTGGTCGAGGGTCCACTGCTTCAGGCCGCGGTCCGGCTCCCAGTCCTCAGGGAGGCGGGTTCCTCGCTTCGGTCCTCCGCTGCGGGGTGGCGCGCTGTGCGTGCCCCCAGCTTTTAGATCCTCTTCCCTTCCCTCTTCCCTTTCCCTTTCCACTTCCACTTCCACTTCAGGGCGGAGGGTCTCGGGAAGGCTCCGGAGATTCTCCGGAGGATTTCCGGAGGACTCCGGAGACGTTGCCTGACCTGCGGTTATGCCGGTGTCGCCACTCTCCGCGGTGATGCCGTCGCGACTCTGGGCTGTCTGTGCGTCGAGCACGTCAGCGGACGCTCCGGACGTCTCGGAAAACCTTCCTGCGGCCTCAACCGGGGCGTTTCCGGGGCCGGAAAGCCTGCCGGAGGGCTCCGGAGGATTTCCGGAGGACTCCGGAGGAGCCGGAATCTTGCTCTTGGTCGGGTGGCTGATCTTCTGGTGATCGGCCCATCCGGGTAGGTGCAGGTACAGCTTGGCGGCCACCTCGTAGCGGCGGATGCAGCCGACGTGCTCGAGCGCGTCGAGGTCGGCCGCGACGTCGCGCGCGGTGATGTCGTCGTCGAGCGGGTAGACGTGGGCCTTGATCAGCCGGGCGTCGGCGCGGCACCGGCCGTCGTCGTCGGCGTAGGTCCAGATGCCCGCGAAGGTCCAGCGTGCACGGACGGGGACCTGTGAGAGGGAGTCGGACGCGAAGGCGTCGGGCTTGATCGTTCTGATGCGGGCCATCTCAGACGTCACCGACTGTGCTGGTGGTGACGGAGGCCGCATCCGCACGGAAGATCACGCGCGGGCATGGCAGAATAGGCAATGCACTGCTCTCTCTGTTGCTTCCATCAACAGGGGTGGTGCGTCGCGGTTCGGATTCCCGTCCGTTCCGCTCGCCCTTGAGGCGGGTTCCCACCGGGCAGACGCTAACTGCCCGGTGGGACACCTCGAAGACTTCCCCCAGCATACCCCGTACGGGGCATTTGCACGTGCGCACGGCCGTCCCTTCATGTGACCTCACCGGCCCGCACACCGGCCCCCCAACAAACCGCCTGGCCAGGCCGAACACCGTGCACGCGGAAACCCCGGAACGCCTTTCTGCCAGGCTTTCCGGAGTTATCCCCAGCGCTTTCCGCAGGCTTTCCGTCACGCACCTCCCGCCCCGGTCATGCCGCTTCCCTGGCAGCCCGGTACCGGTCGAACAGGTCCAGCTCGCGCAACAGCACCGCCCGGTGCTCCCGCCACGTCACCCCCGGCTCATCCGCACCGATCTCCCCAATCGGCCGCGACCGGTCAGGCTGCCGCCGGTCCCACCGCTGCCACCGCTCCCGCGTCGTCTCGCATGCCCGCCGGGTACACAGCCGGTACGGGCTGGTACTGCCCGCGTTCCGGTAGTAGGGGCCGCCGCAGTGCTCACACGTCGACCGGGACCGCTCCCGGCCGCCGTGGCGACGCCGGTGCCGTTCGCTGCGCCGCCGGTCCCGTTCGGCGCGGCACATCCGGTCGTCGCACCACCAGACGGCACCGGGCTTGCGGTGCCCGCCGGACAGCACGGGCTTACGGCAGTGGCCGCAGGGCTGGGTGTCGAACGCGGTCCGGATGCGGGACTTGACGGCCCCGACGGCGAGGGCGCGCGCGAGGATCTGGCGCCGCTCGGCGGGTGTCGCACCGGGCGCGTCCGCGGTCACGCCGCACCGGCCATGAGGACCCGGCCGACATGCTCGGCGACCTGCGGCACCACCGCGTTCCCCAGCCGGGCTACTCGACGTCCGTCCAGCCCTCCGGGAACCCCATCAGCCACTCGACGGCCTCGGGAGCAGGCCGCCACGAACCGG